>JBGTFI010000024.1:0-4787 GCA_041747335.1 Phycisphaeraceae bacterium
GCCCGGCGTCGGCGATGGCCCGGACGGCGGCCGGGGTGCGCCGGGCGACGACCCCCAGGATGAAGAAGGTGGCACGGACGGAGCGGCGTTGGAAGAGATCGAGGAGAATATCGACCCCGTGCTCGACGCGCGAGGGTAGGACATCCCACTGGGAGCGGTCGATTCGGCCGAACGCGGCCTCGATGTGGAAGTATTCCTCGACATCGACGCTGACGCAGCGAAGCGGGAGGTTATCGGCATCGGGATTCGGTGGATTTGCGATCATGGGGCAAGGGATTGTAGGTTGCTTCAATGATCGGTCCGCCGGGACCGATGAGTGAAAGCAGGGGTGGAGGGGAAACTGCACGAATGACGAATGCACGAATGCACGAACCAGACGCCTTGCCCCCCCTGCTCCCCAACCCCCAACCCCTTCCTCCCCCATGCTCGCGATAAGGCAATCAGCCCGAGACCTTTACGAGCACCGTGAGCTGCTGCTGGCGCTGACGTACCGGGATATCCGCGTCAAGTACAAGCAGGCGGTGATGGGGATCGCGTGGGTGATCTTCATGCCTTTGCTGGCGATCTGCTCGGGGATTCTCTTCCGGGCGGCGATGGCGTTCGTGGGGGGCGGGAGGCTGGAGCTGTCGCACGTGTCGGGGGTGATGGTGAAGGTGATCCCCTGGCTGATGTTCGCGGCCATCATCGGGGGGGCGTCCAACAGCCTGATCGCGAACATGAACCTGATCACGAAGATTTATTTTCCGCGGGAGATCGTGCCCCTGGCGGGGGTGCTGTCAGCCCTGTTCGACTTCGCGATCAGCGCCGCGGGGCTGACGATCGTGCTGGTGCTGATGGCGGCGACGGGCGGACCTGTAGTGGTGTCGTGGAACCTGCTGTGGCTGCCGGTGCTGGTGGGGGTGCTGGTGGTGATGGCGACAGGGCTGGGGCTGATTCTTTCGGCGGCCAACCTGTTTTTCCGGGACGTGAAATACATCGTTCAGGTGGTGCTGCAGTTCGGGATCTTCTTCTCGCTGGTCTACTTCACCTATTATGAGCTGGGGCGGCACGGGTGGTGGCTGCTCTTCAATCCGGTGGCGCCGGTGCTGGAGGCGATAAGGAACGTGATCGTGGGCGGATCGATCTCGACGTACGTCAACGGCGAGCTGGTGGACCGGCTGATCTGGCCGTTCCTGGGCTACAGCGTGGCGACGGCGGGTCTATTGCTGGTGGTCGGGAGCATGGCGTTTCGGCGGGCGGAGCATCTGTTCGCGGAGTATGTGTGATCGGCGAAGCACTGGCGGACAAGCCGGTAGGTCCGGCTGTGCCGGACGGAGAAACGCACTGGCGGACAAGCCGCCAGTGCCACCCGAGGAACCAATCAGGACATGAGCAACGCGGTGATCGAGGTCGATGGGGTGTGGAAGAAGTTTCGCAAGGGCGAGCTGCACGACTCGCTGCGCGAGCTGATTCCGGACCTCGCCCGCAGGCTGGTGGGCAAGGGGCCCAAGGCCGGGGAGCTCGAGCGCGAGGAGTTCTGGGCGCTGCGTGATGTTTCATTCGAGGTGAAGCGGGGGGAGTCGCTGGGGATCATCGGGCCAAACGGCGCGGGCAAGAGCACGATGCTCAAGCTGCTGTCGCGGATCATGAAGCCCAACCTCGGGCAGATCCGGGTTCACGGACGATTGTCGGCGCTGATCGAGGTGGGCGCGGGGTTTCATCAGGATCTGACCGGGCGGGAGAACATCTACCTCAATGGGACAATCCTGGGGATGAAGAAGGCGGAGATCCGTGCGAAGGAAGAGGCGATCATCGACTTCGCGGGGGTCGAGGAGTTCATCGAAACGCCGGTGAAGCGTTACTCGTCGGGCATGAAGGCGCGGCTGGGGTTCGCGGTGGCAGCGCACCTGGACCCGGACGTGCTGCTGGTGGACGAGGTGCTGAGCGTGGGGGACGCGAAGTTCCGGCAGAAGTGCATCTTCCACATGAAGGCGCTGCTGCGGTCGGGGATCACGGTGGTGTTCATCTCGCACATCCTCGACCAGGTGCGCTCGCTGTGCCCGAACACGATCGTGCTGGACAAGGGGGGGGTGGTCTATCAGGGGGTCACGGACGGAGCGATCCGGGTTTACCTGGACGCGCTGGGCAACGGGGGTGAGGGGCACGAGTCGGCGGATGCGGCGGCCTGCCTGCGCGACATCCGCTTCCTGAATGAGGACGGGGCGGAAGTGATCGAGGCATCGTCCGGCGGCCCGCTGGTGATCGAAGCGGAGCTGGTGGTGCGCACGGCGATGGACCGCCTGGTGGTGCTGATCAACTTTCAGACGCTCTCGGGGGTGTATCTGGGGACCGCCAGTTCGATGGACGCGGGGATTCCCGAATCGTACACGGCGGGGGTGCATCGCGTTCGATTCAGGATGGACCGCATGCCGCTTGGGGATGGGGACTACAACCTGGAGTTCAAGGTTTGCGACCGGGCGACCGTACAGTGCATCTGGGATCTGCGGCAACCGAGGCCGCTGAGCGTACGGACGTCCGGGGGCGTGAACGCGCCCGTCGTGTTCGAGGGCGTCTGGGAGGCGAGCACGGTGCGGGAAGCGGCGCGATCGCCGCGTGGGGAAGAATCCGCCAGAGGGGTTGAGCAAGGCGCATGAAGACGAAGATCACGGTCATCTGCTGCACGCCGCCGGCATCGAACCCGGGGATGTCGAGCGTGGACATGGCGTTCTCCTCGCTGCGCAGGCGTCATGCCCTGGACGCGGAGGTGAGGTTCGCGTTTCTGTACATGCCTCAGGAAATGGAGGGCAAATGGAAGCCCGCGGGGAAGGAGGGGCCGGCCTCGGTGGGGGATATTCCGGTGGAGTACCGGTGCCTTAGGGAGGATCCGTCGCTGATCGACGACGCGGACGTGATTCTCTACTGGGGTGACTTCATTCACGCCTGTAAGTTTCAACATCACGTGTGGTCCATCCTGAAGAAGGTGGGGATTGCGACGAGCGACGCGGAGGCGCGGTCGCTGACGGAGCGGTACTTTTTTCTCTCGGATGCGCCGGGCGAGGTGGTCGGCCGGGCGGTGGTGTTCGGGGCGACGTTCCTGTTCAACACGGCGGGGCAGTACGTGGAGGATACGCGTTACCGGGAGCTGCTCACTCGGTTCATGGGCGGCGCGAAGCGGGTGTGGATGCGCGAGCCTTATTCGGCGCTGGCGGTGAGCGCCATGCGTGGGCGGCCGGGGGAGGCGGAGGTGGGCGTGGATTGCTCGCTGCTGCTTCGGGATGAGGACATCGACGCCCTGCCCGGCGCGCTGCGGGGTGAAGCGGCTGCGAAGGTGAAAGGGAAAGTCGGGGTGTTCTTCGGCAGGTCGTCGTTCGAACCCAAGCTGATGGGCAGGTTCGCTCGCGAGGTGTGCGAGAAGCTCGGGCGCGAGGCGATGTGGATCCCCTGGGGCGACGGGAGCGCCTTCGACTCGATGGAGAAGCAGGCCGCGAAGGGTCTGGGGCGCGTGGAGCAGCCTCCGGTGGCACGTCCGGTGCAGGTGGGCGATCTGTACCGGATGCTTCAGGGCTGCGCGGTGGTGGTGAGCGACACGTACCACGTGTGCGTGAACGCCTGGCGGCTGGGCACGCCCGCGATCTGCGTGGCGGACACGATCCCGCAGCACGCCGAGAGCGTCAGCAGCGGCAAGGGCTTCGCCTGGCGCGACAAACGGGCGTGCTTCTACGCCATGTACGACGCGATGGAGTTTTTCACGCACGCTCAGGAGCTGACCGATCGCAAGTGGCGGCCGCGCCGGGTTTATCAGCTTTCGCAGCTTCTAGGGCGCGAAGAGGTCGCGCGGTCGATCACCGCACGGATGCACGCGCACCGCGATTTCATGGAGGCGAGGCTGATCGAGCAGCTTCGGGCCATGGCGACACGCAAGAGCACCGTGACGGCGGGATCGTGAGCATGGAGGCGCTCAAACTGGCCATCATCGGGTGCGGGGCGATCACGGAACAGGGGCACCTGCCCGCAGCGGTGTCGCTCTCGGACGGCGGGTTGGAGGTCGTGGCACTGGTGGATCGGGATGTGGACCGCGCGCTGCGGCTGGCGGAACGGCACGGGGTGGAGAATTCGCTCGAGGACTATCGCTTGCTTCCGGGGACGATCGACGCGGCGATCGTAGCGCTGCCGCCGGCGCTGCACGCGCCGGTGAGCATTGAGCTGCTTGAGCGCGGCATCCACGTGCTGGTCGAAAAGCCCATGGGCAGGGACACGGCCGAGTGCGATGCGATGATCTCCGCAGCCGAGGCTGGGCGCGCGACGCTGGCGGTGGGGCTGGTGCGGCGATTTCAGCGCGGGGCGTGTTTTGCGCGGGAACTGATCGCGGGCGGGACACTGGGAAAGATCGAGCGGGTGGATGTGCGCGAGGGGGGCGTGTTCGACTGGCCGGTGGCGTCGGCGTTTTTTCTTGACCGCGAGGCGGCCGGTGGTGGCGTGCTGGCGGACGCGGGGGTACACGCCCTGGACCTCTTGCTGTGGTGGTTCGGGGATGCGAGCGCGGTGAGTTACGCGGATGACGCATTTGGGGGCGTGGAGGCGGACTGCGAACTTGAACTGGAACTGGGCGAAGGGGTGCGGGGCCGGGTGGAGCTGAGCAGGACGCGGCGGATGCGCAACACGATGCTCATCGAGGGCGAGCGCGGGACGCTCGAGCTTGGCGCCTATGACGACAAGGCGACGCTGACGATGAAAACACGCGGCGGGCGAGAGATCGCGCTCGCCGGCGTGCTTCGGTCGGCCGCGGATGAGAACGGCGCGGCGTTCCT
>JBGTFI010000025.1:0-4193 GCA_041747335.1 Phycisphaeraceae bacterium
GCGCATGCGGGTGAGGATGGCGTCGGCCGCCTTCTGTGCCGCGTCGAGGTAGCGCGCCTCGCCGAGTCGGCTGCCCGCCCGTGCCAGCGCCGCGATCATCATCCCGTTCCAGGCAACGATCACCTTGTCGTCCGTCCCCGGCTGGGGACGCTTCATGCGCGCTTCGTACATCTTCTGATGGATCGTCCGTCGCCGGGTGAGGAGCTCCTCGAGCGTCATCCCGCGCGCCTCGGCGAGCTCGTGCAGGGGCCTGGGCAGATAGAGCACGTTCACCGGCGGGGCGTCCGGAGCGTGTGGATCGCGGAAGTTCGGGCCCAGGTTCAGGCCGTACATCTCCATCGCCAGCTCCGCCAGGTCCGGATCGTTGATCGCCGCGCGCGCCTCCTCCGGCGTCCAGAGATAGTTCCCCCCCTCGCGCGCCTCGACCTCCGCATCCTGGGCCGACCAGAACGCGCCCGTGGCGTCCGTCATCTCGCGCAGCACATAGTCGCACGTCTCGCGCACGATCCGCCGAGACTGCTCCCGCTGAACGTCCGTCAGTTCAAGCGTTTCATCCGCGGCCAGATACGCCTCGACGAGCTGGGCGTTGTCGTAGAGCATCTTCTCGAAGTGCGGCACGAGCCACTTCTCATCCACCGAGTAACGGTGAAACCCGCCGCCGATCTGGTCGTACATCCCCCCCCGCGCCATGCGGTCGAGGGTGAGGCGGATCGCATCGGCGATGCCCTCATCCCCGACAGCCGCATAAGTCCAAAGCAGGAACGTCAGGTTGATCGGCTGGGGAAACTTGGGCGCATCGCCGAACCCGCCGTGATCCCGGTCGAACATCGCCATCAGACGCTTCGCCGCCTGCGATGTGGTGGCGATCGTCACTTCCCGGCCGGGCGCGCTCCTGCCCAGGTGCTGCCGGACGGCCTGCGCCAGGCGGTCGGCCTGTTCGGTCACCTCCGCTCGCTGGTTCTGCCAGGCCTTGGAAAGGCCATGAAGCACCTGCGGAAAGCTCGGCAGGCCGTGTTGGGGCGTCGGCGGAATGTACGTCCCCGCCCAGAAGGGTTTTAGGCCGGGGTCACCCTCCCCGCCCGCCCCCGGAGGCGTCAGGAAAACGCTCATCGGCCAGCCGCCCCGCCCCGTCATCGCCTGCGTCGCGGTCATATAAATGTCATCGACATCCGGCCTTTCCTCCCGGTCCACCTTGATGCAAACGAACAGCTCGTTCATCAGCTTCGCAATCTGCTCATTCTCAAAACACTGCCGCTCCATCACGTGGCACCAGTAGCACGTCGAGTAGCCGATGCTCAGGAAGATCGGCCTGCCCGTCTCCCGCGCCAGCCGGAACGCCTCCTCACCCCAGGGATGCCAGTCCACCGGGTTGTGCGCGTGCTGCAGCAGGTAGGGGCTGGTCTCCTTCGCCAGCGCGTTGGTGTATTTCCACGATCCGTCGGGGTTCTTCAGCGGGGCATGGCCTGCGGCGGACATCGGCGACTCCATTCGATAGTTTTGCGTGAAGGGTCATCCTAGGGCCACCCGCAATGCATCGCCATCATCGCGGCGGCGTTTGTCTGCGCGGAGCCTTAGGACATAATGCCCTCATGACTCATCCGGTTCCTCCCGACGCTCCGCCCCGCAGGATCATCGTCCTCGGTTCCAACGCCTTCTCCGCGCAGGACTTCATCGACCTGCTGCTGGACAACCTCGCCTACGAGGTGATCGGCGTCAGCCGCTCAGCCGAATACGCCCCCTGGCGCTTGCGGTACCGGCAGCGCGAGGACTTATCTCGCTTTCGCTTCATTCGGATCGACATGAATCAGAACATGGCAGCGCTGCTCGAACTGCTCGATGCCGAGCGGCCGGCCTGGATCGTCAACTTCGCCGCCCAGAGCGAGGTCGCCCCAAGCTGGGAGCACCCCGAGCAGTGGTTCCGCACCAACACGGTGGCGCTGGCGGAGCTGGTCAACCACCTGCGAAGGCGGGATTACCTCGAAAAATACCTGCACATCTCCTCCCCCGAGGTTTACGGAACCTGCGTCGGCACGGTGACGGAAACCTCAACCATGAACCCAAGCACCCCCTACGCCGCCTCCAAGGCCGCGGCCGACATGCTCCTGTCCGTCTACCGCAAACAGTTCAACTTCCCCCTAATCACCGTCCGCGCCACCAACGTCTACGGCCCGTGCCAGCAGCTTTTCAAGATCATCCCCCGTTCGATCATCCGCCTGAAGCTGGGAACCAAGATCGACCTCCACGGCGCGGGCAAGGCCGTCAAGAGCTACATCCACGTGCGCGACGTCTCGCGCGGTGAGCTGGCCGTGCTCGAGCGCGGACGCCTCGGAGAGATGTACCACCTTTCGCCCAACCACGGCATCACCATCCGCGAGCTGGTCTGGACCATCTGTAAGAGGATGGGCAAGTCGTTCGTCGATGTCACCCACGACGTCAACGAGAGGCCGGGACAGGACGACGCCTACGTGATCGACTCGAGCAAGGCGCGCGCCGAACTCGGCTGGTTGCCCTCCATCAGCCTCGATGAGGGCTTGGCCGAGACCATTGCCTGGGTCGAGGAGAATATCGACACGATCCGCAGCGAGAACCTCGAGTATGTACACCGGGCGTGAGTGCCCTATCCTGCTCTGCTTACTCCTCTTTCCCTTCCCCGCCGAACCTCTCCGCCAGCACCTTCGCGCGGTGGGTGAAGATCGCGCGGATGTCCCGCTCGATCGAGAGCCTGTTGAGCAGCGCCCCCAGCGGGCCCCCGTAAAGCTCGTAATCCACGGTGTCGGTGGCGAGCGTGCCCCCGCCTTGCGCCGGTTCGAAGCTGTGTTCGTGCAGCCACTTGCGGTAGGGGCCTTTGATCTGCTCATCGACGAAGCGGTGGGGGGGTTCCCAGGTGACGATCCGCGTCCGCCAGCGGATCGGCAGCCTGCGAAGTCGCAGCCGATAGTCGATCAGCGCGCCCGGCCGCAGCTCGATCGGTTCGGGCGTAAGCACCTCGAAGCTCAGCCATGGGGGGGTGATGGCTTCGAGATTCCGGGCGTCTGCAAAAAAGGGGAAAAGGTCTTCAGGAGGCATGGGGAAGCGCTGGGTCATGGTCAGTTGCCAGCCGGGGCCGATTCGTAGGATTCGCATGGGGTTCTCTTGAGCCTCAAAGGATCGTGGGGGGGTCGGATCGTAGGCCTCTCGCGTCGCCCGGACCGGGGTTGAGGGCCGATCCGGCCGCTCAGGTGCGTTGCGGAAGCGTTTGTGGAATAATATGAACCCGTTGGCAGCTTGATATGTACGTCAAGCCGCCTCGCCTCCGCGTCGTCAGGCAGTTTCCTCCTCCAAGGAATAGTCATGAACCTTTCCAAGCCGCGTGCCTTCCGCCTTCGTAGCGCCTCGGCCGTGTTCTTCACCGGATTGATCGCCGGGTCCGTGCTGTCCTGGCAGCCGGTGATCGCGCAGGATCAGCCCGCGGCCGTGCCTAAGTTGCCTGTGGCCGATCCGGCGACCGCCTGGGAGGCGCTCGCGCTCTCTGCCCGCCAGAAGCTCCAGAACGCCGCGGACCCCGACGCGGCCATGCGGGAAGTTCTCGCCGACCTGATCGCCTTCGCCGACCGTTTCCCCGACACGAACGAAGGGGCGGTGGCGCTGCTTAACCACGGCGCCCTGGCTGCACAGGCGGGGCAGGTTGAGGACGCCGAGAAGAGCCTCGATCGCGCCGCGGGTTTCGCGAAGGATCCGGGGCTGGTCGAGGCCATCAAGATGCAGCAGTTGCAGATCTCGCTCCGACCCGGCAAGGCGCCCCCTTCGTTCACCGCTTCTACGCTCGCCGGAGAAAAGGTCACCCCCGCCGGGTTCGCTGGGAAAGTCGTGCTGCTGGACTTCTGGGCGACCTGGTGCGGACCGTGCGTCGCGGAGCTTCCCAACGTCAAGCAGGTGTTCAAAGAGCACCACGACGAGGGATTCGAGATCGTCAGCATCAGCCTCGATCGGGATGAAGAGACGCTCCGCTCGTTCATCAAGGAGCACGAGATGACCTGGACCCACGTCTTCAATCCCGCCCAGCCGGCGGAGGAAGACCTGGCGAAGAAGTACGGGGTCACCGCCATTCCCACCATGATCCTCATCGGACGCGATGGGAAGATCGCGGCCGTGGGGCTGCGTGGCGGCGCCCTGGAAGAAGCGGTCGAGGCCGCGCTCGCCGTCAAGGCTCCCGC
>JBGTFI010000026.1:0-3161 GCA_041747335.1 Phycisphaeraceae bacterium
GCGGTCGAGCCATTGCCCCACGCGCTCGCGCGACGCCATGGCCGTGCTCCCCCCCGTGCGAGGTTCACAACCCAGGGCCGCGGAGGTGGTGTCGGCGGCGATGCCCAGGGACACCACCATCACCACCCCGGCGGTGACCAAGAGCGCCCCGGCGGGCAGGCTTCTTCCGCTTGCAGCCATGCGACTATTATCGACATGCCAAGGCCGGTTGACAAGGAGGCCTCGAAGGATTGTACGGAATGGGGGGAGGCATCTGGCTGGGTGCCTCCCAACCCGTGGGCCTGCCTCTTCCGATTCTGACGCCTGGGCAAACCCTTGGCCGCGAGAATCTTCGCCCACCCCCCAGGTTCCGGTAAATCGGGTGGCGGTCCTGCCGATAACCCCGTCGTTGGCGGCCGCCGCGCGCCCCCACCCGACCCCCTGCCTCACCGGAGCCCCCCCATGATCCTTGAAGACTGCCAGATCGAACAGGAAAACCAGGTGGTCGTCGTCACCATCAAGGCGTCCCAGTGCAGCGGCGTCTACATGCAGGAACTGATGGAGGAGCTGACCCAGCGCATGCGCTTCGACCGGGCCATGCACTTTGTGCTCGATGTCCACCAGGTCGAGTACATCGACTCCTCATGCATCGGGGCGCTGGTCTCGTTCCTTCAGGAGCTTGAGCCGATCCACGGCCGGCTCGCCCTGGTCAACTGCCAGCCGAACGTGCAGTTCCTCTTCAACGTGACCCGTCTGGACAGCGTCTTCGAAATGTTCGACGACCTCGATAAAGCACGCCAGGCGCTCCTGGGCGCCGCGGCGTAGGGCGGGAAGCGGTCGTTTTCACCAGTGGGGCGGGCGTCTCGCCCGCCTTTGCGGCGAAGCCGCAAATCCTGACTCATGAGGTACCTCCGCGCAAAGCGAGACAGTAGTCCGACGCCAACGCCTGGGGACAACCGACTGCAACCGCCTGAACTTCAACCCCCGCTCCGTCGTTCACGCTTCGTCATCGCCCGCAACCCCCCAGCTCCCCCAGCAGCGCCGCGTGTGTCCGGCACCCAAGCTCAAAGCGCCACAGGTCAAACCGCTCATTCGGCGAGTGAATCCGATCGTCCGCAAGCCCGAAACCGATCAGCAGGCTGTCCAATCCCAGAATCTCCTTGAAGTCCGCCACCACCGGGATCGTCGCCCCCTCGCGCACCAGCGCGGGCCGCCTCCCGTGACTCGTCTCCACCGCGCGCATGGCCGCGCGCACGAAAGGGGAGTCGTCCGCCACCGCCACCGGGTTCGCCATCCCGTGATTCGTGATCTTCCACCGCAGCCCGTGCGTGTCGTGAGAGTGCAGCCACGCCGTGAACTGCTGGGCCACCTTCTTCGCGTTCATGTTCGCCGGAATCCGAAACGAAACCTTCGCCCCCGCGAACGAGGGAATCACCGTCTTGGCCCCTTCCCCCCCGTACCCGCCGTAAAGCCCGTTCACATCGCACGACGGCCGCGCCCAGCGGCGCTCGAGCGTCGAATAACCCGCCTCCCCGAACGGCTGCGCCACCCCGATCGGCGAGAGCAGGTCTCGCGCCTCATCAAACCCAAGCGCCTCCCACCGCTTCTTCTCCGCCTCGCTCACCGGCGCCACATCGTCATAAAAACCCGGAATCGTGATCCGGTGATTCACATCGAACAGCCGCCCCAGCACCTGCGTCAGAATCGTCGCCGGGTTCGCCAGCGTCCCCCCGTACAAACCCGAATGAAGATCACGGCTCGGCCCGTGAAGCTGAACATCAAAGTAAACCAACCCGCGCAGCGCATAAGTGATCGCCACCGTGTCGCGATCCCACATCGACGTGTCGCTGATGACCACCACGTCCGCCGCCAGCTCCTCGCGATGCTCCCTCAGGAACTTCGCCAGGTGAACGCTCCCGCACTCCTCCTCCCCCTCGATCAGCAACGTCACGTGAACCGGCAGCCCGCCCGCCGCACGCTTCCACGCTCGCACCGCCTCGACGAAACACATCGTCTGGCCCTTGTCATCGCACGCGCCCCGCGCGACGATCGCCCCGTCACGAACCACCGGCTCAAACGGCGGCGACTCCCACAGCTCCAGCGGATCGGGCGGCTGAACATCGTAATGCCCGTAAAAAAGAACCCTCGCCGCCCCCGGCAGCGCATCACTTGGGTCGCTCTTCGCAAGCACCACCGGATGACCCTCCGTCTCCATCACCCGCGCGTCGAGCCCGATCGAAGACAGATCCTCCCGCACGAACGCCGCCGCACGCGCGATCTCCGATTGATACGCCCGGTCCGTACTGATCGAAGCAATCCGCAGAAGCTCCATCAGACGCTCACGCGCCGCGGGAGCGTCCGCCTTCAGGTGTTCCAGCACATCACTCACTGCCGTCGTCTTCACGGATCAAGCTCCACCCAGACCTTGTTCCCCTCCACCTTCACCTTGAACGTCCGCGCCGGGGGCTCTTCCCTCGGAAAGTCCACGTTCAAACCGCTGCGTACGTTGAACGCGTAACCATGATACGGACATGTCAACACGGCGCCTCGCAGCTCCCCTTCTCCCAAGGGCAGTCCCGCGTGCGGGCAGATGTTCTCCAGCGCCGAGATCTCCCCATCCACATCGCACAACACGATCGAACAGTTCCCGGCCTTGAGGCACAACTTGTCCCCCGCGGGCACCTCGCGGCGTCCGCACACCTCAATCCACTTAGCCATTGGCAATGCCCTCCCATAAGATGCCCGCATGGCGAGCGAATCCGAGTTTACACGATATCGGAACGTTTTGTGCGAACTCGTCGCCGAAGCGCTCGGCCCGATATCCCGTGCTCAGGCCGCGGATGACAGCCTCTTGGTCGCCGTACCCGCCGCGCGCCTGCTCACCTGCGACGATCCGGCCCTCTATCCCGCCCTCACGCAGGGGGTGCGAATCCTAGACCGCTCAGGTCGTTTGGCCACAGGGGGTGAAACGCCGCGTTTCGTCGATCCCGCGGGACACCACCGCGAGATCTACACCCCTCTGGTTCTCCACCTGCACCTGGCCGCCTTTTCCCGGTGCTACGAGCGCCTTCCCCAGCCGCTCTGGGCCGCCTGCGAGGACGCCCTGCCCCAGGCCCTCGAACTCGCGCGCCCCGTCGAACGCTTCGCCGACATCGCCCCCCCGCCCGACCGCGTCGCCCTGA
>JBGTFI010000027.1:0-2753 GCA_041747335.1 Phycisphaeraceae bacterium
CGACCGCCGCAAGGCGATGCTCGTCGACATCGCGGCCGTCACCGGCGGCCTCTTCCTCAGCGAAGACCTCGGCCGAACGCTCGAATCCGTCGAGCTGACCGAGCTGGGCAAGGCCAAGAAGGTCGTCATCAGCAAGGACAACACAACGATCATCGAAGGCGGAGGCAAGAAGAAGGACATTCAGGTCCGCTGCGATCAGATCCGTCAGCAGCTTGAGGCCACCACCAGCGACTACGACCGCGAAAAACTCCAGGAGCGTCTGGCGAAGCTCACGGGCGGCGTGGCGATCATCCACGTGGGTGCTCCCACTGAGACGGCGATGAAGGAGCGAAAGGACCGCGTTGAAGATGCGCTTCACGCCACGCGGGCCGCGGCCCAGGAAGGCTACGTTCCCGGCGGGGGCGTGGCGTTCATCCGCGCCATCGAGGCCGTGGACAACGCCCGCGCCAAGGCCAAGGGTGACGCCCGGCTGGGCTACGACATCATCGTCCGCGCCCTGGAGACGCCGCTTCGGCAGATCGTCCAGAACTCCGGCGCCGACGGCTTCGTCGTCGTCGAACAGGTTCGCGCCAAGAAGGGCAACCAGGGTTACGACGCGGCGACCGGCGAGTATGTGGACCTGGTCAAGGCCGGGATCATCGATCCCGCCCTGGTGGCGCGCACGGCGCTGCTCAACGCCGCGTCCGTCGCCGGGCTGATGCTCACCACCGACGTGCTGGTGACGGAGATCGAGGAGGACGAGCAGCTCATCGAAGGCGCCGTCGCCTGATCCGGCCGTCCCCACGCCCGCGACCTTACGCACCCAAGCCCAGGGACGGCCGCCGCCCCTGGGCTTTGTTGTGGGAGTGTTCGGCGTTGTGTGTTGAGCGTTCTGCGTTCTCCATCTTGTGATTTCTGACTTATGATCGCCCGCTCGCTTCCCCCAAGACTTGTCAGGTCGCTTGAGTTCTCAACCGGATTGGCGACCGAACGCTGGAGCGCGATCTCGACATGCGCCCAACACTGAGTACCCAACACAGAACACAGAACGCACAACATCATCCCCATGGCCACCACGCGCGACTATTACGAGATCCTGAGCATCGACCGCAACGCCGACGGCGAGACGATCAAGCGCTCGTACCGCAAGCTGGCGATGAAGTATCACCCCGATCGCAACCCCGGCGACACCGAGGCCGAGACGCGGTTCAAAGAGGCGGCCGAGGCGTACGAAGTGCTCTCGAACGCCGAGAAGCGCAAGCGGTACGACCGGTATGGGCACGCCGGCCTCCGAGGCACCAGCGGGCACGATTTTTCCCACATGGACGCCGCGGACATCTTCTCGATGTTCGAGGACATTTTCGGCGACTTAGGGGGCGGACGGGCGCGCGGCGGACGGCGCGGACGCGCTCAGCGCGGTTACGATCTGGAGACGCAGACGGAGGTCACACTCGAAGAAGTCGCCACCGGCGTCGAGCGCGAGATCGAGTTCACCCGCCAGGATCTTTGCGAGACCTGCGGCGGAAACGGCGCGAAACCCGGAACTGAACCGGTGACGTGCATCACCTGCGCCGGGACCGGGCAGGTGTCGCAGAGCGGTTTCGGGGGGATGTTCCGCATGGTCACCACCTGCCAGGCCTGCGCGGGCCAGGGCAAGGTGTACAGGGAGAAGTGCCCGGGGTGCGGCGGATCGGGCAGGATGCCGCGCGAGCGCAAGCTGAAGGTGCGGATTCCGCCGGGGATTCATTCCGGGCAGGCGGTGCGCATTGTAGGCGAGGGTGAGCCTGGAGCCATGGGCGGTCCGCGCGGCGATCTCCACGTGGTGGTGCGCGTGGCGGACCACAAGGTTTTTCAGCGTGAGGACGATCACCTCATCCTGCGGATGCCGGTAAGCTTTACGCAACTGGCCCTGGGAGCGCAGGTGAACGTTCCGACGCTCAGCGGCGAAAGTCAGGTCACCATCCGGCCCGGAACCCAGCACGGCGAGGTGTTCCGCCTGCCCGGAAAGGGGCTGCCGAACCTGCGAAGCGGACGGATGGGCGACCTGGTGGTGCTGCTGATGATCGAGATCCCCAAGAAACTGACCGCCGAACAGGAAAAGCTGCTGCGGGAGTTCGCCCAGACCGAAGACCACAGCGTGATGCCCGAAAGCCGCGGCTTTTGGGAGAGAATCAAGGAATACCTCAGTTGACCCCCCCCCGCCGATGACGGTCCCAACGAGGTGCGAACACCATGAACGAAACCACATCCGACAACCCGATGCAGGCCGCGGAAAATGCCGGCGGGACCGATCCGACCCCGGAAGTCGAACACCTGCGCGCTCAGTGCGATGAGCTTGAGCAGAAGTACCTCCGCGCGGTGGCGGACTACCAGAACCTGGCGCGGCGATCCTCCCAGAACGTGCTGGCCGAACGCGATGAAACGCGCATGCGCATGGCCAGGGAGTTGATCACCGTGATGGACCACTTCGACCACGCGCTGGAAGTGGACCTCGAAAGAACCTCGACGCAGGATCTGCTGCGCGGCGTGCAGATCGTGCGGGATGAGCTGCTGCGCGTACTCGAGCAGTTCGGCGTGCGCCGGCTGGAGGCGGAAATCGGCGGAGAGTTCGACCCCAACCGCCATGAGGCGCTGATGCGCCAGTCGGTCGAGGGCCTGGCGCCCGACATGGTCGCCCAGCAGTTCCAGGTCGGGTACACGCTGGGCGACAAGACCCTGCGGCCGGCGAAGGTCGCCGTCTCGGAATGATCCCCAAACAAGCAGTGGGGCGGTGG
>JBGTFI010000028.1:0-2692 GCA_041747335.1 Phycisphaeraceae bacterium
CCCACGGGCGTGCCCCTGGCGGGCGCGGCGGTGGTGCTGGAAGTTTCGACCTCCCAGATCCTCGCGGCCGTGAGCGCCCCCACACGCAGCGCGGGCGATCGGATGACCCAGGACGAGCGCCTGATCTACCAGCCTTACGCCTATCGCCCCGCTGAGCGGTTCTACGCGTTGGGTTCGACGGTCAAACCGCTACTGCTCGCCGCGGCGATGACGGATCGCAAGGTCGGCCGCGGCGAGGCGATCACCTGCCACGGCTATCTCGGACACGGCGAATCATGGGGCGATCCGAACAAGCTGCGCTGCTGGATCTTCAAACCGCCGTGGAACTCCTCGCACGGCCCGCTGCACGCGCCCGACGCGATCATGCGAAGCTGCAACGTCTACTTCTTTGAGCTGGGCAGACGAATGGGAAGCCGGGGTATGACGCGGTGGCTGGATCGTTTCGGGCTGGGGCGGGTGACGCACTGCGGGCTGGATCGTGAGACCGCGGGGATTCTGCCCTCGCTCGATGCGCCCGAAGCGCGCAACGACGGGATCATGATGGGCATCGGGCAAGGCCCGGTGGAGTGGACGCCGCTCCAGGCGGCGGCTGCCTACGCGGCGCTGGCGCGGGGCGGGTACTACATCAGCCCGACGTTCCTGATCGGTCCGACGGGTGAGTTCGAGCAGCAGGCCTACGATCTGGAGTTGGATCCGGTGTCGGTGCGGCAGGCGTTCGAGGGGATGGAAAAGACGGTGGCCGAGCGCTACGGGACGGGGCATCACCTGTCGCTGATGGAAGGGGAACTGATCTGGAACATCGAGGGGGTGAAGCTCTACGGCAAGAGCGGGACGGCGACGGCAGCACCCCTTCGCAGGCCGATCGATGACAACGCCGACGGCCTGCCCGACCGCTGGGGCGAGGTGCTCCGCGAGGGAGACCACGCCTGGTTCATCGCGATGGCCAAGCGTCCCACCTCGACGCGCCCGGAGTATGTGATCGTCGTCCTGGTGGAGTTCGGCGCCTCGGGGGGCAACGCAGCCGGGCCGGTGGCGAACCAGATTCTCCACGCGATGCGCGCCGAGGGCTACCTCTGACCTGCGGGAGCTTCATGATCCGAACACGCAAACAGCTTCTGGACCTGCTCGCACCGACGCCCGCGTGGGCGGCGGTCGTCGCGGCCGTGCTGCTGGCGCTGATCGGAATCGCCGCGATCAACACCAGCACGCGCGGCGAGGCGATGGCCCAGCGCCAGGCGCAGTGGCTGGTGATCGCGCTGATCGGCATGACCGCGTGCATGTTGCCCCGGCCGGGCTGGTTGGCGCGGGCGTCGTACTGGCTTCTGGCCCTGGTGCTGTTGGTGCTGGCGGTGATGCCGTTCCTCCCTCGCTCGATCGTGCCCATGATCAACGGCGCGAGGTGTTGGATCGAAGTGGGCGGGCGGCAGCTTCAACCGTCGGAACTCGCCAAGATCGCCTTCATCCTGGCGCTGGCGCAATATCTCCGCCACCGCCAGAATTACCGCACGCTATTGGGGCTGCTCGCGCCCTTCGCCATCATGCTGCTTCCGGTGGGGCTGATCCTGCGCCAGCCGGACCTGGGCATGGCGGTGATTTTTGTGCCCACGCTCTTCGCCGTGCTGATCGCCGCCGGGGCGAAGCTGCGCCACCTCGGGGCGCTGGTGGGCATCGGGGTGCTGCTGGTGGGCGTGAACGTCGCGGTCGTGGCGTTCGATCCCCCGCCGGTCTCCCCCGCGAGCGAGTCAGGGCGCCGCCTGCCGGCCTGGGCCCACCCGATGAAGTGGCATCAGGAGGTTCGCTTCGCCGCAATGATCTACCCCCAGCGGTATGAACAGTCCGGTTCGCAGCAGGACGTCGCGGTGCGCCTGGTCGGTGCGGGGGGCGTGATGGGTTACGGCGATCGCGCCGAGACAATGGTACGCTTCAATCGGCTTCCGCTGGGGTACAACGACATGATCTACGCGGTCATCGTCAACCGCTGGGGGCTGGCGGGCGGCGGGGTGGTCTTGCTGCTGTACCTGGTGATCGTCATCTCCCTGCTCGCGGTGGCGGGATGGACCAGGACGCCCTTCGGGCGGTTGGCAGCCGTCGGATTCGCTGGGGTGGTGTTCTCGCAGGCGGCCCTCAACATCGGCGTCTCGCTGGGGCTGGCGCCGGTAACGGGCGTGACGCTGCCCTTCGTCTCCTACGGCGGTTCCAGCCTGCTGGCGATGTTCTGCATGCTCGGCCTCGCGGTGAACTTCGCCTCCTCCAGGCGCGTCGAGATCGCCACCCCGAGCTTCGAGTTTGACCGAGTCCGCGCCGCGGACGGTTGAGGGCGACCGGCGGCCTGCTACATCCAGCCCTGCGGCTCATCGCTCTGGCGCAGACTCACCGGGCGGTCGAGAATCTCCTTGAACACGATGGCGTCCCGCCAGGAGAGGGACGTTCCCGTCAACGCCGCAAGCTTCACGCCCTGAACGGGCCTAACCTGTTTCATCGGCGCCGCGCCGATCTCGCCCTGCTCGATCACCCGGTCGATGACGCCGACGATCTTCTTCTTCTGCTCGACAACGGGCGCCGGGGGCGGTGCAGGCGCCTGCGCGGCCGGACGCTGCGCGGGGCGAGCGCCCTGTTGCCCGGACTGCTGCTGACGCTGTTGGTATCGCTTGCGCAGGGATTCAAGCTGTTCCTGGCGCTGCTTGGCGCGCTG
>JBGTFI010000029.1:0-3277 GCA_041747335.1 Phycisphaeraceae bacterium
ATGCGGTCGCATGGGCGAGGGAGGTGGAGCGCCTGGGGGCCGGGGAGATCGTGCTGACGTCGATGGACGCCGACGGCACCAGGGACGGGTACGACATCGAGATTACCAAAGCGGTGGCAGAGGCGGTGGAGATTCCAGTCGTCGCCAGCGGCGGAGCGGGGTCGCCGGCCCATCTCTGCGAGGCGGTTACCGACGGACAGGCGAGTGCCGCCCTGGCTGCGAGCATTTTTCATTATGGTGAGTACACCATCGACCAGGTCAAGGATTACCTCGCCCGGCAAGGGGTTCCGGTTCGCCTCATACGGGCGGCGGTCCACATGCCGGCCAGCTGAGTGTTAAGGAGCTATCGAAGAATGTCATCCGAGTTGCCCCCCCGATACCCCGCCATGGCCGACGACACCGCCCCCGTGGACCCCATCGCCCAACGCAAGTCCATGGCCCGCACCCCGCTTGCCAAATACTTCCAGGCGGCGGTCAAGTTCGAGGCCAGCGACCTCATCATGAAAGCCGGGCAGCCCCCCAAGCTGCGCCTCCGGGGGGAGCTCAAGGCCCTGGAAACCCCTATCCTCCCCATCGAGGAGTTCGAGAAGCACATCGAGGCCTCGCTCAGCGACGCCCAGTGGCGCTACTACGCCGAGCACGGATCGATTGACCTTGGCATCGACTTCGACTTTGGCGCTGCGCTGCCCCAGCGTTTCCGTTGCAACATCTTCCGGTCGCGCGGGCTGTCCGCCGTCGCGGCCCGGCGCGTCAACAATTCGATCCTCACCTTCGACGAGCTGTTCCTCCCGCCGATCCTCGGGCAGATCGCCGAGAAACGCCAGGGCCTGGTCCTCGTCGCGGGCATCACCAGCAGCGGAAAGAGCACGACGATCGCGTCAATGCTCCAGCACGTCAACAAGTCCCGATCCTGCCACGTCGTCACCATCGAAGACCCCATCGAGTACCTCTTCGTCAACGACAAGGCCACCATCAGCCAGCGCGAGATCGGGATCGACGTGCCCTCGTTCACCATCGCGCTCAAGGCGCTGGTCCGGGAGAATCCGGATGTGGTCCTGATCGGTGAGATGCGCGACCAGGAGACCTTCGAGTCGGCCCTCCAGGCCGCCGAAACTGGACACCTGGTCTTCGGGACCATCCACGCCTCGAGCGCCCCCCAGGCGTTCGGGCGCATCTACGACCTCTTTCCCGCCGCCCAGCGCGAGCTGATCCGCACCATGCTCGCCTACCAGATGCAGGCCTTCATCTACCAGAAACTCCTGCCCACCATCCGCGAGGAACCCCAGTACGTCCCGGCGGTCGAGGTTCTGCTTCAGTCCCCGGCCGTGCGAAAGCGCATCCTTGAGGGACGCGAGCACGAACTCGAGGAGGTCATCCGCGACAGCCGCGATTCCGGAATGCAGACCTTCACCGACAGCCTTGTCGATCTGGTTCAGAAGGAGTACATTCACCCCAAGGTGGCCATGACCGCGGCCTCAAACCCCGAAGAGGTCAAAATGCGGATGCGAGGCATCAGCTCCACCCGCTAGAGGAACACCCCGCAACCGGCGACGCGGGTTGGGCCGCCCGCCGCCGACCGGCGTGTGAGTTTCATGAACGGGGGTGGTCACGAACAGGAACCCGACCGTGATGCATGAATCGCTTGCCCAGGCCCAGCCCGCGGTGCTCGTGAGCATCTTCAAACCGCTGCTGGTCTTCGCGCTGCTGCTGATCTGGGGACAGGTCGTAGCGCGCCTGGACCGCGACATGCTCTACTACTACCTCGCCCGGCGCGCCTGGAACATCGTCATCGTCGGCGCGGGGGGCGTGGGCTTTCTCCTCATGGTCGTGTTTCCGATCTTCTGGATCGGCCTGCCCCTGGGACTCGTGGTGATCGTCGGATCGATCGCCGCCTACTGGCACCACCGCAACCAGAAGGTTCCCGAATCCGACCGTTGGATCCTCAGTTGGGACTTCCTCACCAGCCGCTTCCGCAAGTTCTCTCACGCCCAGGCGCAGAAGCGCGCCAGCATCAAGCTCATGCAGAAAGACGGCGCCATGATCGCCGTCCCCGCCGCGGGCAACCCCTTCCAACCCGCCCACGCCCTGCTCGAAGACCTCATGGAGTTCGCCCTCCCCCGCGCCGCCGACCGCATCGACATCGCCGTCGATGCCGCGGCAGCGCAGATCGTCATCCACATCGACGGCGTGGCCCATCCGCGCGAAAAGGTCGAGGCGAACCTCGCCATGAACCTCGTCGATTACCTCAAGCACTACTCCGGTCTGGACGTGCGCGACCGACGGCGAAAGCTCAAAGGTCGCCTGCGCGTCGACGGCGGGGAGCTGGGAACACACATCCTGGACCTCTGGACCTTCGGCTCCACGCAGGGCGTCCGCATGGCCGTCGAGATCGACAAGGATGCCCGCCTCACCATCGAGTTCGAGGAGCTTGGCCTGCTCGACTCGCAGCTTGAGCAGATGAAGCCGGTGCTCAAGTCGCTCAAGCGCGTCGTCCTGGTGACCGCCCCGCCGCATCACGGCATGACCACAACGCTTTCGAGCCTCGTCCAGCGCCACGACCCCTACACCATGTCCGTCGTGACCCTCGAGGATCAGACGGCCGTGGACATCGAAGGCGTGGATCACGAGCTGATTCCCCCCGATGCCGACGGGGAGATGCTCGCCAACATGGTCGCCGCGGCGATCCGGCGCGACCCCAGGGTCTTCATGCTCAGCAGGCTCAGCGATCCCAAGGTTGCCTATGTCCTGAGCTCGGACTCGGCGCAGGACGCTCGCTTCTATGTCGGGGTGCCCGCGGAGGACACCCTCAGCGCCCTGCGCAAGTGGGTCAAGGCCGTCGGTGATGCCGACCGCGCCGGGCACGCCCTCGAGGCGATCACCTGCCAGCGCCTGGTGCGCCGCCTCTGCCCGACCTGCCGGGTGGTTTACAAGCCCGATCCGGCGGCGCTCAAGAAGATGAACCTTCCCCCGGAGCGCGTCTCACAGCTCTACAAGGCCAGCGGACAGGTGCTCGTGCGCGACAAACCGCAGGTCTGCCCGACCTGCCACGGGCTGGGGTATCGCGGGCGCGTCGGCGTCTTTGAGGTCATGGTGCTCGACGATCGAGGGCGCTCGCTGATCGCCGAAGGGCAGCTTGAACAGCTTCGCGCCCACCTGCGAAAGAACAAGATGCTCTGGCTTCAGGAAGCCGGACTCTCGCGCGCCGTCGAGGGCGTGACCAGCGTCAGCGAAGTGACCCGCGCGATGGGCGAGGGCGCCGCAGGCCGCTCCGCCGCGG
>JBGTFI010000030.1:0-2189 GCA_041747335.1 Phycisphaeraceae bacterium
ATGAAGCGCTGGGGGTGATCCAGGGGTCGATGTTCCACGAGGTGAGCGCCAGCAGCAATTACCTTGGTCAGAACGAGGTGATCGCGCACTTCGGGCTGGGGGACCATGAAATGGTGGATCTTGTGTCGATCCGCTGGCCGACCGGTCAGGTGCAGAACTTCTTCAACGTCGCGGCGAACCAGCTCGTTCAGGCGCTGGAAGGCGCGTCCTCGGTATTCGTGGGGGACATGAACGGGGACGGGGTGCTCGACGCGTTCGACGTCAGCGCGTTCGAGCTGGCGCTGGCTGACAGCGAGGCCTACATGCAGCTCTATCCGGGGATTGACCCGGCGCTGGCGGGGGACGTGGACGGCAGCGGGTTGTTCGACGCGTTTGATGTGTCGATCTTTGAGAGCCGTTTGGCGCGGGGGGTGATCCCGATGGGGGCGCCGGTGCCGGAGCCGGGGACGCTGGTGTTGCTGGGATTGACTGGTTTGGCGGCGGGGCTGCGGCGACGCAAGCGGTAGCGATCTCGTCGTGGTGATACGGAGCGCACCATGCCCAGGAGGACGAGGGCATGGCACCCGACCTGAGTGCTTCGATTACGTCTGCTTTCGTGCCTCGATCGCCGCGCTGTCCAGGCGCTCGCCGCACTGGAGCACGCGATACGGCTGACTAAGCTCTTCGCACGTCCGGATGAACTCATCGGGCGGTTCGGTGTTGAAGGCGAACATGTCGTAGTGACAGGGGATGACGAGGCGTGCGGCGATGTCTTTGGCGAGCTTCGCCGCTTCCCTGCCCCAGAGGTTCCCCGCGACGCGGCGTTCGGCGCGCCTGCCGTTGATGGGCAGGAGGGCCACGTCCACCGCGTGGGGGCGAAGCAGGGTTTCCATTCCCTCGTAGGGCATGGTGTCGCCGCTGTGATAGATACTGTGTTCGCCGAAGCGCACGACGTAGCCCATGAAGCGGCATCGGCCGCGCTCATCGCGTTCGAGCGCTTCATGGGCGGCGGGCACGCCATGGATCGAAAAACCCGCGACCTCGACGCTCTGACGATCGTTCAGACCGATCGGACGGGCCGAATCGATCCTGAGACGCTCTGCGACGAACGCGCGGTTGGCTTCGGGGATCACCAGGGCCGTGCGCGGGTTGGCGCGGAGCATGGGGAGGAGCGTATCGAGGTCGAGGTGATCGGTGTGGTTGTGGGAGGAGGTCACAACGTCGACGAAATCCAGCAGCGCCGGGTCGATCGCCCGCGCCGTCATGCGCGCGTGGGGTTTGTCGGTGTTTTCGTACTTGACGGTCAGGGAATCGGAGAGGTAGGGATCGAAGCACAGATAGCGGTCGCGGTATTTGATGAGAAATCCGCTCTGGCCTAGCCACCAGAGGACAAAGCCGTCGCCGGGCTGTGCCTCTTGGATGTCTCTCAGCAGCGCCTGGTCCTTGAGCAGCGGTTCAATCACAGCCAAGCTCCCGCCTGACGGCCCTGACGCCCGCGACCATGTTCATGAGCTTCTGCCTGGCCGCCCAGCGTGCGGTCTGGCTCAGCCCGCAGTCGGGGGCGAAGGAGAGTCGCTCGGCCGGGGCGTGTTCGAGGCACAGC
The DNA here is from genome assembly GCA_041747335.1 of Phycisphaeraceae bacterium. Classification (GTDB taxonomy): domain Bacteria; phylum Planctomycetota; class Phycisphaerae; order Phycisphaerales; family Phycisphaeraceae; genus JBGTFI01. Next base: position 1,583 of record JBGTFI010000030.1, read on the forward strand.
CGGACTCGCTGGGCGATATCCTCGGCCGTCTCGATGTAGTAGCTCTTGACGTCGATGATCCCCACGGCCACGTCGCAGCGCTCGGCGATGGGGGCGATCAGCTCGATCTCGGCGAACTCCCGGCTGGCCATCTCGACGTGCATTTCATCGACGGTCAGGTCGAGGAAGGCCGGGAACATGGGCGCGTAACGCCGATACCCCACCGCCCGGCCCTTGAAGTTGCCGAAGCACAGGTGCGTCGAAAGGCGGCATTGGCCGACGATGGGGGCGACGGTGCGGTTGAAGATCTCCACAAAGCGCGCGGGATCCTCTTTCGAGGCGTAGCAGCTCATCGACGGTTCATCGACGGTCAGCTCCGTACACCCGGCGGCGACGAGGTCTTCAAGCTCCTTGCGGACGATGGGCAGGAGTGCTTCGGTGACGGCGTAGCGGTCGGGGTAGCGTTCGTTGGGGACCAGCCTGCCGGAAAGGGTGTACGGCCCGGGGACGGAGGCTTTGAGGGTCGGACTGGCCTGGCCCCCGGCGGTCAGGACCTCCGCGATGCGTTGGAGGCGTTCGAACTCCTCGACCGCGCCCAGGCCTTGCGGGGCGCGAAGCTCGCCGTTGA
>JBGTFI010000031.1:0-6029 GCA_041747335.1 Phycisphaeraceae bacterium
TCCGGCGAGACCTCCACCATCAGCGCCCTGCCCGCTGCGGGCGCTTCCATCGGCCTGCCGCGGGCGGTATCCGCTCTTCGAGACCGCTGAGGTCCCATCGCCCCGCCCGCACCGGCGCACCACCTCCGCATCTGTTCTAAACTTTCATGCATCGGGCGCATCGCCGCACTCTCAGCCCCCGCGCATGTGCCCGATCGCCCCCCCGCCATTCCGCCATGTTCTTCCCCATCCGCTCCGATCGCCGCCTCAAGCACACCCCCATCGTCAATTACGCGCTGGTCGCGGCCAACGTCTTCGTCCACCTCGCCGTCCACTCCGGGCAGAACCCCCTGACCGTCCGCGCCGCCATCGACGGGTACATGCTCCAACCCGCCGGGCCCCAGCTTCACCAGTTCATCACCTACCAGTTCCTTCACGCCAACTTCATGCATCTGGCGAGCAACATGATCTTCCTTTATGTCTTCGGCAACAGCCTCGAAGACCGCCTGGGAAAGATCGGTTACCTCGCGTTCTACCTCGGCGGGGGCGTCGTCGCCGGGCTGGCGCACGCGCTCACTTCCATCAACCCCGTCCTGGGCGCCAGCGGGTCCGTCGCGGCCGTCACCGGCGCGTACCTCGCGCTCTTCCCCCTGAGCAACATCACCATCTTCTACTGGTTCTTCATCTATATGGACACCTTCCAGGTCTCCAGCTTCCTGCTGATCGGCTTCCAGATCGTGCAGAACCTCGTCTTCCACTTCGCGGGGGCGGCGGGCGTGGCCTACATCGCGCACCTGGGGGGATACGGCTACGGTTTCGTCATCGGGATGGCGCTTCTCAAGATGCGCCTGCTCCCGCGCGAACCGTATGACCTGCTGACCATGCTCGAACACCGCCGCCGCCGCGCCCAGTTCCGTGCCATGACCCGCGAAGGCTACCGCCCCTGGGAAGGCCCCGCCCCCACCCCCACCCCCGCCCACGGAAGCCCCGGCAAGCGCAAGAAAGGCGGCAAGGCCGCAAGCGAACCGGACCCGCGCATCTTCGAGTTGAGGAGCCAGATCGCCCAAGCGGCCGGGAGGCACGACATGCCCCACGCGGCGACGCTCTACGCCGAACTTCTTGAGGCCGACCCCAACCAGGTCCTCGCCCAGCAGACCCAGCTTGACGTGGCGAACCAGATGATGTCGCAGGGCCACCACGAGCTGGCCGCCCAGGCCTATGAAATGTTCCTCAAGGCCTACCACGCCTACCCCCAGCGCGAGCAGGTCCAGCTCATCCTCGGACTCATCTACGCCCGCTACCTCAAACGCCCCGATCGCGCCGCCGAACTCCTCGCCGCAGCGCTCACCCGTCTGCACGATCCGGAACAGAAAGCGCTGGCCCAGCGCACGCTCGATGAGATCACCCCGACCAAGTCGTGAAGCGGCGGAATTGGAGAATGAGCCAGCGGGGCGGGCTTCCCGTCCGCCAGGGCGAGGTTCACCGCTTCCGCCGCGATACCCCCAAACCCGTCAAGAGCAACCATAAACTCGCCGGCTCGGGCAGCGCCGCCTGACCACCTCCTTGCCGTGCTCATCGATCAAGGGGTGATCCGGGCGTTTGATGAGTCAGGCGATCAGCGGCCCGAGGGTGAACCCGATGCCGGCGACGATCAGCCCGGGAAAAGCCATCAGGTAACAGGCCATGGCCCACAGGGGGACATCGGGCGGCAGGGCCTGGGGGGCGTCGTCGAGGGGGTGGGACATGGCCGGGGCTATGGCCGGGGCTCCGGAGGGGTCTGCCAGCATACACGGAAGGATGGCACGTGGTTGACTCGACTCAATCCATGTCATATATTGACGATATATGCCACAGTACGCCAAGTGGGTTTGACCGGATGGAGTCGCCACCATGAGCCGATCCCTCAATCTTTCATTGACCGATGAGCTTCGTTCCTTCATCGACGAAAACTGCGGTGAAGGAACCCTCTACGCCACCCCCAGCGAGTTCGTCCGCGCGGTCCTTCGGGAAAAGAAGGAACGCGCCGAAGCCGCGGCCGTACGCGACGCCGTGCTCGAAGGCTACCGCGATCTCGAACAAGGCAGGTACATCGCATATCAGGGCAACCTCCGTGAACTGCTCCGCAAGACCAGCCGCAAACGTGGTCAGGGTAAGCGCTGATGGCCGAGGTCTTCCTGACCCGTCGCGCGCTCGCGGACCTTGAGGACATCGCCCGCTATTCCACCGAGATGTGGGGCGAGCGCGTCGCAAACGAATACCTTGACGACATCGACGCAGCTCTGGAGAGGCTCGCCGCCCACCCCGCCCTGCTGCGCGAAGTCGATCCGATGTTCGAATCACTGCGCTTCTACCGCGTCAGAAAGCACTTTCTGATCTGCGAGATTCTGGGCGGCGATGTCTACGTGCTGGCGGTGCATCACGGCGGCATGGACCTGCCCTCGCGCCTGGCTGAACTCGAACCGCTGCTGGCCGAAGAAGCCCGCCTGATGCGCCGGCGGGTGATGCAAGGGCGCAAGGAACGCGGGAGGTAGTTCCTACCCCGCCAGCTCCCCCAATCCCCTCAATCCCAGAGGCTCCTTCATGTAAAACGGCTCGGCGTACGCCACGCCGATCCGCGAGCCCATGTAGGCGCTAAAGTGCCGCAGCCACTCCACCACCTTCCGGTTCCCCTCCGGGATCACGAACTGCGTCTCGTACGCCAGGATCGACCGCTCCTTGACCTCCATCGTCTGGCTGACATCCATGCAGAAGCTCGGATTCGCCACGTGACGCAGGTGCGTGCAGTAGTAGTAGATCATCCACCGTGGATAGATCGGCTCCCCCGGAAGATCCACCTTCGTCAGCTTCGCGTCAAAGCGGGCATCCTCCACGATCCGCGTCGTCGCCCGGTGGTCCGGGTGCGCATCTTCCTCGTACGGCAGAAACACAATCTCCGCCCGGTGCTCGCGGATCACCCCCGCCACCAGCCGCCTCGCTTCGAGCGTGTGCGCCACCTCCCGGTTGCGCAGCCCCAGAAGCCGCCGCTTCACCCCCAGGATCTCCGCCGCCTTCGTCCGCTCCCGCTCCCGCGCTTCGACGCTCCCGTGCGGCGTCGGCTCGCCGTTGGTCATATCCAGCAGCAGCACCTCATGCCCTTGCCCGGCCAGCAGGGCGATCGTGCCCCCCATCCCCAGTTCCTGATCGTCCGGGTGCGGGCCGACCACCAGAATCCTCGCCATCTTAGTCCTTTCGATCCAGAACCATCCCGTACACCATCTCCAGCCGCTCGAACATCGCCTGGGCGCTGAAGGTCCGATGCACGTGCAGCCGCCCGCGTTTCGCCATCTCCGCCCGTTCTCGCGGGTGTTCAAGCATCCACGCGATCGCCTGGGCGAGCTTTTCCCGGTCGCCAATCGGCACGAGCAGCCCCGTCTCCCCATCGATGCACACCGACCCGATCCCCCCCACGTCATACGCCACGATCGGGCACTCGCACATGAGCGCCTCGACCAGCGTCCGGCTCTGACCCTCCTGGTACGACGGCAAAACCTTCACGTCCATGGCCGCCAGGTATTCCGCCATCCGATCCAGCGCCACCAGCCCCGTCAGCACCGCCTTGCCCGCCCGCACCACCGGATGCGCCTCGATCCGCGCCCGATCCCAACCGTCCCCCACAAACAGCAGCCGAACCCCCGGAAATCGCTCCTCCAACCTCGGAAACATCTCCAACAGGTCGTCGTGACCCTTGTACGGATCGAACCGCGCCACGATCCCCACCACCGGCGCCTCGGCCGCGATGCCCAACTCCGCGCGGATGGCCGCCCGCGTCTCCGGCCGCGGCCGAAACCGCTCCGTATCCACCCCGCTGTGGATCACCGTGAACCGTTCCGGCGGGGCGATGTGCTGGGTTGCGAACGCCTCGACCATCGCCGGGGTGATCGCGATCAGGTGATGGCAGCGCTTGGCCGCCCAGCGCTCGGCCGCGATGTACACCCTCCGCACGGGAGCGCTCTGACGATCGTGAAACGGCAGCCCGTGAACGGTGTGAATCACCGCCGGGACGCGCTCCTTCCACGCCGCGGCCCGCCCCAGAATGCCCGCCTTGCTCGAATGCGTATGCACGACCTCCGGCCGAACCTCGCGGATCAGCCGCCTCAGCGCCCGGTAGCACACCGCATCATGCCACGGATCGACCGCGCGGCGCATCGCCTCAATCTGAACGATCCGCGCCCCGCTGGCCCTCGCCTCCTCCAGCAGCGAACCCTCCGGCCCGTAGATCGGCCCGAAGGCGAGCGTCACCTCATGACCCCCCGCCGACTGCGCCTTGCAGCTCATCACCGTGTTCTGCTGCGCCCCGCCGAAAATCAGCCGCGTGATGACGTGGAGGACTCTCATGAAAAAAATGACGAATGAGACTGGATCGGTGGGGCGGGCGTCCCGCCCCACCGAGTCGACCTCACGCTTCCGTCCCTGCCTTCGTGCATTCGACATTCGTGCATTCGTCATTCCCCCGTATATCCGATCCACTCCAGCCAAAGCCCCGTCGGCGGAAGCGTCGGCCCCGCCAGACGACGATCCCCCGTCGCCAGCACCTCATCCACCACCCCCGGATCAAGCCTCCCACGCCCCACCTCCACCAGCGTCCCCGCGATGATCCGCACCATGTTGTAGAGAAACCCGCTGCCCTCCACCACGATGTGAAGCTCCTCCCCCGCGCGCTCGACCTCGCACCGGTGGATCGTCCGCACCGTCGTCTCCCGCCCGTGCCCCGCCGCCGCGAAACCGGCGAAGTCGTGCTCACCCACCAGCCGTGACGCCGCGTCGCGCATGCGATCAACCTCCAGCGAAACCCAGCAGTGCCACGTGTAGTGCCGACGGTCCAGCGGTCGAAGCTCGCGGCAGAACAGCCGATACCGATACCGCTTGCTGACCACCTCCCGCACGAAATCAAACCCCGGCGCGACCATCTCCACCGCCCGCACGTCGATATCCACCGGAAGCCGGCTGTTGATCGCCTCGCGCATCCGTTCCACCGGGATCGGCGACGCTGCATCGAACACCGCCGCCTGTCCCACCGCATGAACCCCCGCATCCGTCCGGCTGGCCCCGCGCAGCACGATCGGCTGACGCAGCAGCCGCGCCAGCGCCTCTTCCACCACCCCCGCCACCGTCCGCAGCGGCGTTCCGCCGGGGGGTTGCTGCTTCTGCCACCCGTGAAACAGCGTCCCGTCGTACGCCAGCGTCAGCCGGTACCGCTTCACCTCCCCCCCGGCCAGACTTCGCGGACTGACAACTTCAACCATGCGCCGAAGTGTATCACTGCCCGGACGCCGAAATGCGCTGTCGCGATAGCATTGCTCCCGAACGGCTCCCCCTCACCTGCCCATCTCAAACACCCCGTGATCCGATCCCGACCGGTACTCCGAAAACAACCGCGCTCCCTCCGGATCCTCCGGCCGGTCAATCCGCCCCGTGTAGTGGTACACCCCGCCCGCCATCTTCCCAAGGTCCGCCTGCCCCTCGAACAACACCGCGCTGCCCACCTGACGGGTTTCCATCTCCACGTCGTACGCGAACGTCAGAATCCCTGCGTACACCGCGTGATACCGCGCCAGATAGCGCCGCTCACCCAATGGCTCGATCACGCACCGAAGGCGACCCTTGTGCCCCGAAGCCTCGCTGCGCCACTGCCCCTCCCACCTCCCCGTGATGCCCGGCCCGGGCGCCGTCCCCGCCTCGCGCCACGCCTTGTGAAACGGCGAACACCCCCCCACCGCCACCAGCAGCAGCAGCACAGCCCACCGGGCCATCTGACGGCGTTCCATTTCCAGATCTCCTTACAACATCACCCGCCGCGCCCGACGACGCGATCCATCCCACCGACAATCTAACACACATCCCCCATCGGGTGGCTGGGGCAGCGGCTCGGCGCCGCCCCAGCGCCGTGAAGATCATCCACCACGCAGACATCCGCCCCCGGGTTGGATATAGTGACCATCATGCACGCCAAACACGCGCCCTCCGCCGACGACCTCGACGTAACCGACGCCGAATCCTCCGCGACCCCGGTC
>JBGTFI010000032.1:0-2356 GCA_041747335.1 Phycisphaeraceae bacterium
TCGCGCACGATCACGCACCCGACCATCGGGTTGGGCTCCACCCGCCCGCGCCCGCGCCACGCCAGGCGCAGCGCCTTGTGCATCCACTTTGCCTCGGGGGCCCCCTCGCGCGCGCTGGAGGACGAGTCGCTCATCCGCCACGCCCTCCGCTACTCTTCCACGCCCTGCTTCATCCCGCGCACCTGCATCGGCAGGCCGAAGAGGTCGATGAACCCGCGCGCCGCCGTGACGTCGTAGTCCTTCATCGCGAAGCTCGCAAGCTGCGTGTCGTACAGAGACTTCGGCGAGGTCGAACTCACCGCCAGCGCCCGGCCCTTGTACAGCTTCACTTTCACCGTCCCTGTCACCACCCGGTTCGCATGATCCACAAACGACTGCAGCGCCTCGCGCAGCGGATGAAACCACTGGCCGTAATACACCAGCTCCGCGTACCGGATCGCCACCTGCTGCTTGAAGTGATAAAGCTCCCTCTCAAGGCACAACTGCTCCAGTGCTTTGTGCGCCTCGTAAAGAATCGTTCCGCCGGGCGTTTCGTACACCCCGCGCGACTTCATCCCCACGAGTCGATTCTCCACCAGCACCGTCTGCCCCACCGCGTGCTTCCCGCCGATCTCGTTGAGCGTCGCGATCACCTTCTCCGCCGCCAGCTTCTTCCCGTTCACCGCCACCGGCGTCCCGCCCTCGAACTTCACCTCGACATACTCGGCCTTGTTCGGGGCCTTCGTGACCGGCACGGTCATCACCAGACAGTCGTCTTTGGGTTCGTTGGCAGGATCCTCGATCTCCGCCCCCTCGTGCGAGATGTGCCAGAGGTTGCGGTCGCGTGAGTAGATCTTCTTCTTGCTCTGGTCGATCGGGATGCCATGCTCCTTCGCGTAGTCGATCGCCGCCTCCCGGCTGGTCAGCTCGAACGAAGGATCCTTCCACGGGCTGATGATCTTGAGCGCCGGGTCCAGCGCCTTGTAGGTCAGCTCGAAGCGCACCTGGTCGTTGCCCTTGCCCGTGGCCCCGTGCCCCACCGCGTCGGCCTTGGTCTGCTTCGCCACCAGCACCTGGTGCTTGGCGATCAGCGGCCGCGCGATGCTCGTGCCCAGCAGATAGTCCGATTCATACACCGCGTGCGCCCGAAGCATCGGGAAGCAGTATTCCTCCGCGAACTCCCGGCGAAGATCCTTCACCACCACCTCGTCCGCGCCGCTGGCGTAAGCCTTCTTCTCAATGCCCTTAAGCTCATCCCCCTGGCCCAGTTCCGCCGCGAACGCCACCAACTTCACCCCCGGATACCGCCCTTTGAGCCACGGCAGAATCACCGACGTGTCCAGCCCGCCCGAGTACGCAAGCACGATCTTCTTTGGATCACCTGACGCCATAACCCTGCTTTCCCTTGAAAAAACGACACCGCACGAGCCGGGCAATCTATCACCCCGCGCCATACCCGTCCACAAGGCCCCACACGCTCCCCAATCTTCAATCTTCAATCGGCACTCGGCAATCCCCTAGAGGATCTCCACCCGCTCCATGACGATCCCCTGAGCCGTCCGCCGCGCGAAGTACCCGTCGATCCTCTCGAGCGCCGTCACATCCCGGATGCGGTAGGCCGCACGCACCAGGTCCGCCTTCTGAAGCTGCTCCATGCTCTGATCCCGCACCCGCAGGCGCATCCGGTAGAACGCACACCCCTCGTGCTGGATCAGCACGATGCGCGTCAGCTCGTGGGCTTCGATCAGAAACCGCAGCTCCGCCAGAGTACCCTGCTCTGCCGCGCCCGCCTCGGCGTAATCCGCCAGGCACGCCGGCCCCCCCGGCAGCGCCAGCCGGTCATACCGCGGCAGCGACAAACCGTTCTGCAGAAAATCATCAAAGTGCTCCCCCACCCGCCCGTCGCTGCAATACAGCGCCGCGGCGTGAATCCGGGTCTCCTCATAGGCAATGGGCGACGTGTAGCTCACAGAATCATGCTCCATACAAGATGCCCCCCCCCGCGTTTCACAATCTTCAATTCCTCTCCCCCAGCGCCTTCTCCAGCGCCCCCGCGCGTTCGTGCAGCGCGCCAAGCTCCGGGGTCGTGCGAATCCTCTCCACCGCCTTGCGAGCTTCCTCCACCTGCCTGGCCACGCGCCCGGCGAGCGTCAGCGCCGCGTCCGCCGCCTCGCCGCGAAGCTCCGGATCATCCAGATAAGCGCTCACCACTTCAATCCCCCGCGAATCACCCAGCGCCTTGAACCCCCCGATCACCAGCCGCTTCTCCTCGGCCCGCGGCGCCGCATCGATCAGCCGGCGAAGCTGACTGAACCGCGCATCCTCCGCGATGCTCCGGTCCTCACCCACCAGCCGAACCGCCCCGCGCACCGCCAGC
>JBGTFI010000033.1:0-1992 GCA_041747335.1 Phycisphaeraceae bacterium
TTCTGTTCGATGATCGCGGCGGCGAAGGGCTGGCCGGCCACGCAGGTCAGCGCGCTGATCCTCGGCGAACACGGCGACGCGATGACACCCATCTGGTCGAGCGCCACCCTCGCAGGCGTTTCGCTGAGCGCGCTTCTCAAACCCCACGAGCAGGTGGAGCTTTTCAAGCGCACGCAGGGCTCGGGCGCGGAGGTGCTTCGCGGCAAGGGCGGAGCGGGTTACGCGGTGGGGCTGTCGATCGCGCAGGTGATTCATGCGATCGCGCTCGACCAGCGGCGCGTGCTGCCGGTGAGTTCGCGCATGAACGGGCAGTACGGGCTTCGGAACGTGTGCCTGAGCATCCCGACCGTCGTCGGCCGGTCGGGCGTGTTGGAGGCGATGGAGGTCGAACTGTGGCCGAAGGAAGTCGCGGGGATTCAGGCCAGCGCCAGGGCGCTGGAGGAGACGTGGGGGAAGCTGGGATAGAAGTGCCCCAGTGGGGCGGTCGCCGCGGCGACCGCCATCAGGCCGCAGGCCTGAACTGGAGCATTGAATCGAATGCTTATTCGCGGCTTCGCCGCGAAGGCGGGCGAGACGCCCGCCCCACTGAGACCCCCGCCCCACTGAGACCCCCGCCCCACCGAGTCAACCGCCCCACTGCACGAACCATGCGTAAGACCCTGGACATCAAACTCGAGCGCATCGCGGCGAATCCTTCATGCGGGGACTTCATCCTCGCGGACGCCAAGGACGCGGACATGGCCTTCGGACTGGCCTCCGCCGGGCGCGACCGCGACGGCCGCCAGCGCACGCTCGACGACTACCGCCGGCTGATCCGTGAGAACATCGCCCAGGGGCTGGTGGACATCATGCTCATGAGCGCCTCGAACTGTGAGGTGCTGGCGATCGAGGAGCGCCTCTTCGAAGGCTCGGCCGTGACGCCCGCCTGCCGGGCCAACGACACCACGGACATCCACCTTCCGATGGGCGGCGCGTACGGCGCGCAGCCGTCGCGGCCGTTCCGCTCGGCGACGATCGAGCACATCATGTACGGCAAGGTGAATCCCGCGCCGCATGAGCCGGTGCGCGGCGCGGACCTTGGGCTGTACTCGATCACCTTCAACAACGACCTCGAGCGCGACCTCGAAGCGCTCGAGCACTACCGCGCGTTCCGCATCGAGGCCGAAACCAAGGGTTTCCGCCACTTCTGGGAGGTCTTCAACCCCAACGCCTGCGGGGGGCACTGCCCCGCCGACGTGGCGCGTTACATGAACGACATGATCACCCGCACGCTCGCCGGGGCGGTGGGCAGGAGCCGGCCGGTGTTTCTGAAGATCCCCTACCACGGCCCGGAGGCGATGGAGGCGCTGTGCTCGTTCGACCGGCGGCTGGTCGTGGGCATTCTCGGAGGCGCGGCGGGGACGACGATGGACGCCTTCCACCAGCTCTGGGAGGCGAAGAAGTACGGCGCGCGGGCGGCGCTTTACGGCAGAATGATCAACCACAGCGAGCATCAGCTCACGATGATCGAGCACCTGCGCCACCTGGCGGACGGGGAGCTGACCGATCCGGCCGAGGCGGTGCGATCGTATCACGCGGCGCTTCAGAAGCTGGGCATCCCGCCGTGGCGCTCGCTCGAAGACGACCTCAAGCTCACGCCGCGGGGCGCGGCCTATTCCGGCGGGGGAGCGTCCGCTCCAACGAAGCCGGCCGCCGCCGGGGGTTCGGATGCGTCCGACAAGGTTCGCGCGGCGCTGGCGCGTTGGGACCGGATTCTCGGTTAGCTGGACATGCCATGCTCATCATCGAGAGGCAAAACCGCATCGTTGAGATCCTCCGCGAGCGCGGCAGCGCCCAGCTCGACGACCTCGCCGCCGCCCTGGCGGTCAGTTCATCGACGGTCCGGCGGGACCTGGAATCGCTCGAGAAGCGCGGGCTGGTCGATCGCACGCACGGCGGGGCGGTGTTCCGCGCCGATCGTCATGGGCCGAGTGATTCGATGGGGCCGACGCT
>JBGTFI010000034.1:0-3193 GCA_041747335.1 Phycisphaeraceae bacterium
GGGCGGACATCGCGATCGAGGCCACCGGGCGACCCGCGGTCATGGCGCAGGCGCTTTCGTGTGTGCGTCCGCGCGGCGGCGCGGCGGTGGTTCTCGGCAACGCCCACGCGGGTGAGGTGATGGAACTCGACCCTGGGCAACTCAATCAGGGCAAGCGCCTGCTGGGCGCCTGGGGGGGCGATGCGGACCTCGACCGCGATCTGCCCCGCTACGCGCGCATGATCGCGGAAGGTCGCATCAACCTCGAACCGCTGCTCGGCAGGCGATACGCACTGGGAGATGTCAACGCGGCGCTGAATGATCTCGAGAGCGGGGTGCCCGGAAGGCCGATCATCGACTTCTCCCTGAGCTGACCATGCGCATCGGCATAGACCTGGACAACACGCTGATCTGCTACGATGCGCTCTTTCACGAGCTGGCGTTTGAACGGGGACTGATCGATGCGTCCGTCGCGGCGCGGAAGACCGCGGTGCGCGATCATCTGCGCGCGCGGGGGAAGGAGGAGGCTTGGACCGAGCTTCAGGGTCTGGCCTACGGCCCGTATCTGCCGGCTGCGCTGCCGTTTCCGGGGGCGCTCGAGTTCTGCCGCGTGTGCCGCGAACGGGGCATCGAGCTTCGGATCATCAGCCACAAGACGCGATATCCCGCGCGAGGCCCTCGGTTCGATCTTCATGGCGCGGCGCTCGCATGGCTTAGAGCGTATCGGTTGATTGATGATGCGCGGACCGACCTGACGCGCGCTGAGGTTTTTCTCGAACCCACTCGGCGGACCAAGCTCGAGTGCATCGCCCGTGAGCGATGTACACACTTCATCGACGACCTGCCTGAGTTCCTGATCTCCAGCGGCTTTCCGGGGGACGTGGCCCGGATTCTGTTTGATCCGCACGATTCAACGCCGGATGCCGCGGAGTACGAACGTTTTCCATCGTTTTGCGCGCTGATGGAACTTCTGAAGGTCGCCGCATGATCGCAGCCAGAGACCGGTTTCGTGACCTTGTGCCGGCGCTTTTGAGCCTGGGCATCCGGCCGACCGGTGAACCGGTGATGCTCACCGGCGGGGCGAACAACCGCGTGATGCGCGTCGATACTGAGGACGGCCCGATCGTCGTCAAACAGTACTTTCGTCACCCGCTGGATCCGCGGGACCGCCTGGCGGCGGAGTTTGATTTCCTGGAGTTCGCCTGGGGCGCGGGGTTGCGATGCTTACCGCGGCCGATCGCGCGGGATGCGTCGCTCGGAATCGGGTGCTGTTCGTTCATCGAGGGGCGGGCGATCGACGCGGAGAAACTTCCCGCCGATCATGTGCGGAGCGCCATCGCGTTCGTCGATGAGCTTCAGCGCCTTGCGCGCGAGCATCGGCCGGACCACCTGCCCGCGGGCGCTGAGGCGTGCTTCAGTGTGGCCGAGCACATTCATCGCATTGGGGGTCGGGTGGAGCGGTTGACGAGGCTTGACGAGGACGACGACATCGCCCGTGAAGCGAGGGGATACGTGACGGCGGGGCTGCTTCCCGTGTGGCGTGAAGTTCGAGACGGAATTCTCGAGGGCGAGGCGAACCTGCACCGGATTCTGCCGCCGGAGGACCGCTGTCTGTCGCCTTCGGACTTCGGGTTTCACAACGCGCTGCGGCGAGCGGACGGGACGCTTGCGTTCATCGATTTCGAGTACGCCGGGTGGGATGACCCGGCCAAACTGGTCTGCGACTTTTTCTGTCAGCCGCGCATCGCCGCGCCGGTGGGGTGTTTCGATGAGTTCGCGCGGGCCGCGGCCTCGTGGACGGGCGATCCCGCCGCGACCGCGTCGCGCATCGCGACGCTGTTTCCGGCGTATCAGGTCAAGTGGTGCTGCATCCTGCTCAATGCTTATCTACCGCAGGGCGCTCTGCGGCGCGGGTTCGCGCACCCGATGGACGGTGATTCGCTCGATCTTCATCGGCGCGAACAGCTCGCCGCGGCGCGGCGGATGCTCGCGCGAATCCACTCCCCCGAGGCCGCCTCACGTGCGCAAGGCGCATGAGGGAACGTGCGCCAGGTGTTCAATAGGCCGTCGCCTGCGCCGCGCCGGGATAGTAGAAAGCGACAATCGCCTCGGCGGCGTATCCGCGCAGGGCCATCTCCTGCGCGCCGTACTGGCAGAGGCCCACACCGTGGCCGTACCCGCGGCCTTCGGTGAAGCGGACCTCGTTGCCGGCGACGGTCACGGTGACGAAAGAAGAGCGCAGAAGCGCCTTGTCCGCGACGGGCGGGAGGCCGTCGCCGGTGAAGTTGCAGGCGAAACGAAACTCCTCGGCGCCCAGGGAATAGGCCTGGCCCCCGGAATCAATCACCGCAAAGCCTGTTGGCCTGCCGACGGCGTTGCGGGCGACGACGCGGATGTCGCCGATCGACCTGAGCAACCGGATGGGATGGGTCCGGTTGCGTCCCCAGGCGGCCATTCTGGCGGCGAGGTCGGCGCGGGGGCGCGCGATCGGTCCCCATCGGTAGTAGGGGCTGGAGGATCCCCATCCGCCGACTTCCCGGCCGCGCAGGGGCGGGAGGTCCGGCTGATTGGGGAAGACCTCGGAGGCGTCCTGACCGATGCCGCCGACGCAGCTTGAGTAGTACGCGGGGAGGATCTTGCCTTCGTAGCTGAGCACCGCGCCGCGCGTGGCGCGAACGCCCGAAGTCGCCTTGTCGTGCGCGCCCGCTCCGGCGTAGGCCTGGGATGCCTGCGTGGATTCAAGGTCGTAATGTCGACGCCGGGTCCGTTCAAGCTGCGCAAGCGCATAGGACCGCGCGACGATCGCCTGGGCGCGGAACGCTTCGGGATGCCAGCTCTGATACATCTCTTTGTGCAGCACCCCTGGGAGATAACTCTCGATCGGCACGTGGTTGATGACTTCGATGGGTGTCTGGCGCCCGGCGGCGTTCGCGGTCATCGGGTGCAGGACGAGCGCCGAGGGATAACTCCCCCCGGCGATGCGAAGCGGCTGCCCGGAGGCGGATTCGATCCGAAGGGTTGCAAGCGCCCAGGACACGGCCTGGCCGCGGGCGGGCTGAATGACGAACGCGCCGTCTCGATGGCTGATGGTCGCGGGCGCAGCGAACTCCCGCCCGTGCATCAGGTGGTCGTCTCCGTACGGCGCGCCGATGACCAGCGCGCCGGCGGTCTCAACGCGCACCGCCTGTTGCGCGGTGGCCACGCGGATGCGGAC
>JBGTFI010000035.1:0-1597 GCA_041747335.1 Phycisphaeraceae bacterium
GCTCGGCGGCACTTCCCGGCGCTTTGCATCCGGCGCCTGGACCGCCTGGCAGCGCACTGTCCGGCCTGGCGCGATGGCCCCTGGCCGGTGGGGGTTCCGCTGATCGATGCGCACGAAGCGCAGCGCATCAGGCAGGATCTCCCCCGGCATCGCTTTACCTTCCTCGGACGCACGCTTGACCTCGGCTCGCCGATCGACTGGAACCCTTCCAGAGCCTCTTCGGGGGCCTCTTCCGGGGTCACGTACCTCTGGACGTTCAATTTACACTACTTCGAGTACCTTGAAGCGGCCAGAAGTTCAGAGCCCGAAGTCCAATCTTCGATCTCCAGTCTTCAATCTTCCATCCCCCAGCTCCTCCACGACTGGATCGCGCGGCATCCGTACCCGGCCTGGCCGGGTTGGGAGCCTTACCCCATCGCCGAGCGCCTCATCCACTGGCAGCGCTTTCTCGCGGCGTTCCCTCACCTGCGCGATGATGCGCTGCGCGCGAGCGTTTACCGTCAGGTTCGCGTGCTGGCGGGCATGGTGGAGCACGATCTTGCCAACAATCATGTGGTGGTGAATCTCGCGGGGTTGCTTGCGGGGTTGTCGATGCTCGCGCCCGCGGCCGGGCTGCGACGATTGCAGGCGCGCGCCTCACGGGAGCTGCGCGCGGCGCTCGGGGAGCAGATCGCCTCCGATGGGACGCTGGTCGAGCGGTCGGCGATGTACCACGATCTGGTGCTGACGAAGCTGCTGGCGATCGCGCCGCTGGAGCGGGCGGGTTTGATCGAGGTGGTTGATCTGGAGAACGCGATCGGGCGGATGCTTCATGCGGCGAAGCGGTATCGCTTTTCCGATGGTTCCCCGGCGCACTTCAACGACTCGGCGGAGGGGATCGTGCCGGGCCTGGATGTTCTGGCGGGTGCGGCGCGGGAAGTGGGGATCGAACCCATCGGGCCGAAGGGCCCGGCGGGACTCGGGCGGCGCTCGAAGATTCACCCAGACGGAGCCACCCACCCATCGGATGACTCAGGGAGCGGGCTGCACTGGGTGCGCCGCGATACTTACGAATGTGTGATTGACGCCGCCGGACCCGCGCCGCCGCGGAGTCCCGGGCACTGTCACGCCGCGATCGGGGCGTTCATTCTTCAGTGGCGGGGGCAGCCGCTGATCGTTGATCCGGGATGCACGACCTACGATGCGGGACCGGTGCGCGCGTTCGAGCGGTCGACCGCGGCGCACAACACGGTGTGCGTCGCGGGGCGGGATCAATCGGACCTGTGGGCGCGTTTCCGGATCGGCCGCCGGGCGCGGGTGATCCGGCGCGAAGTCGGATGGGTGAACGGTCATGAGACGTTCGCCCTCGGCCATGATGGTTACATGAAGGCTTTGGGCGTCGTTCATACGCGCAGGTTTGTTTTCGGGGATCGTTACATCGTGATCGCCGACCGGATCGACGGCCGCGCCGCCGTGGATGTGACGTGTCTGCTGACGTTCGGGCCGGGGATTTCGGTGTCGAACGATGGCGGCCGCCGTATTGCGAGGGACGTTGCCGGCGACTCGTGTGCGGCGTTGTGGGTGAGCGAGCCGTGGGAGGCGCGCACCGGCGAGGCGC
>JBGTFI010000036.1:0-1973 GCA_041747335.1 Phycisphaeraceae bacterium
CCTCGCCAGCTTCGCCTGGCGTTTCAACCGCCGCTACAAGCTCGAAACCATGACCGAACGGCTGATGTGGGCAGGGCTGCAGGTAAAACCGCGGCCGTATCGGGTCTTGATCGCTGGATGAGGATTTTGGATAATCAGGAATGAAAATGAGTTTCGTCTTCTGAGTTGAAGGCGATCTTGTGACTAAGGCTCGAACTAAGTGCAAATCCCTGTGCTACAGTCAAGTTATATGAGGCAGCGGCGAAAATATGATCGGCCTTGGCTCCGCAATGCGGGGCGGATTGGTCAACGCCAATCACAGCTATTTGCGAATCAGGCTTCGGTTGCATCAATTTAGACCTCTAGAGTCTTGTCGCCCATTACTAATACTTTCAACATGCGGTTCGCATGCAGAAGAAGATGTTGGCTGGATAATGGTGCTCATCTTAGGATAACTTTCATGCACCCATCTAGGGAACGTTTAGAGCGGCGCGCCGCTAGCAGCTGGGAGCGGCAGCGCGAAGATCGCCGCCACGAGGTTAATCGGTTTCCCGTTCCGATATAGCTCAGAATCTTTGCTGGAGATAGGGCGCCCGGTCGTTCCGCATACCTTGGCGTGCCGTCGCTGCATGATCTTCGTTGTTCTCGCCAAGGGAGAGAGCTCCCTTTTAACCATTCCCACCCGACCATCCCTCGACCACTCTCAAAAAAACGGTGGGGAAGATGGGGAGGCGTGCCTTCACGTCCTGCTTCGATGCAAGCCCGATGTCTCAAGCTTCACTGTCCGCGAGCATGGCGCGGCGGAGGATGGCGTTCATGCGGCTCTGGTAGCCTTGGCCGTCGGCTTTCAGCGAGGCCAGGACATCGGCGTCCAGCCGTGCTGTGACCTGCTGCTTGACGGGCCGGTAGAACCGGCCGCGCTCCATGTCGGCCAGTTGTGCCGCGGTCAGCTCGGGCATGTCCTCGGTGTCGATCCGCTCGTCCGGCATGGCCTCGAGCCGGGCAAGTTCGGCCAACCGCTCCGGGGTCGGGCGCGGTGCGCTCTCCGCTGCGTAGCTAACGGTCCTGTTCCTCACAACGCTTCCCAGATGAACCGAACCCCTATGATGCCCGCACTGCAATTACATACTTGTCCTTAATCGAGTCCCGACAGTCGGTCCAGGGGGGCATCCCTCCCATTTCACCATCGCCACCCGACCCCACACCACCGCCCCCAACATCCACCGCCCCAAAAAACCGGAGGGGCCGACGGGGAGGCGCTGCTTCCCCGTCTTTCTTCCTTGGCATCTGGCCTCCCTCGCGACTTCATGCGAAACTCGGGGGTGTTGATCGCGTAGTGCTGCCACCGAAGCCGATTGGGGGGCGTGAGCCATCGCCGGGCAGGGGGCGAGAGCCTATCGTTGGGGGGACGTGCTGCTTTGGGGCGGGGTGGCCTTGGCGCTGGTGTTTTTGCTCGGGTTGATGTTGGCGCTGGTGGTGGGCGAGGGGTCGCGTGGTGGAGATGGGGCGGCTGAGGTTGGGCCGGCTGAGGGTGGGGGTGATGACGCCTATCGTCTGGTGCTGGCCCCTGACGGTCGCTCGATCGTGTTGCGTGGGGTGATCGATTTCGGGGTTACTCGGGCGCTCGAGGCGATGTTGGCGGCTGAGCCGGGTGTTCGGGTGCTCAAGCTGGAGAGTGCTGGTGGTCGGGTGGCAGAGGCGCGTGGGGTTGCCCGGCTGGTGCAGCTGCATGATCTGGTGACGGCGGCGGTGGGTGAATGCAGCTCGGCCTGTACGCTGGTGCTGCTGAGTGCCACTGAGCGCTACCTCGAGCCTGGTGCCCGGCTCGGCTTTCACCGCTATGGGCTGCACTCGCCGTTGGTCGGGGTTTTCCTCGATGCCGCCGAGGAGCAGGCGCGCGATCTGGCGCTTTTTCGTGGCCGGGCGGTCGCCCCGGCTTTCCTCGAGCGGGTGGCGGCGACGCCGCACGAGACGATGTGGTTTCCGACCACGGC
>JBGTFI010000037.1:0-8226 GCA_041747335.1 Phycisphaeraceae bacterium
CGGCCGATCCGGAGTCCGCGCATCGCCAGCGGGAGCAGGCCGAGGTCGGCGAGTGCCTGGCCGAGCGCCTGCGTGTCGCCCTGAAGCAGGAGGATGTCGCCGGCGCGAAAACGCACATCGCGCAGGCGCTGCTTGAGCCGATGGCCCTGGCGGGCGACGCCCAGCAGGTTGACGCCAAAGCGTCTTCGCAGGTTGAGTTGGCCCGCGCTTCGCCGTTCGATGTATGAACCGGGCGTGACGATCGCCTCCATGACTTCGATGGAGTCGGAGGGCTTGAGCATCTCCTCGCGGAGGGTCTGGTCGCCGGAGAGTTCGAGGTCGAGTTTGTCGGCCAGGGTCTTGATGGTGTCGGCATCGCCCTCGACGAGCAGGACGTCGCCGGCGGCGAGCGTCTCAAACCATCGGGGCATGGAGATCCGCCGCTTGCCGCGTGCCAGACCGATGACCAGGTAGTCGGCATCGACTGCTTCGCCGAGGTCGCCGAGGGTCATGTCGATCGCCTTGGATGCCTCTTTCACGATCAGCTCGGTGGTGTACTTTTCGATCTCGAAGAGTTCTCCGGCGGAGGCCCCCGCTTCGCGTTTGGGGACGATTCTCCATCCGACGAGTCCCAGGAACGCGACCCCGACCAGGGCCACGCCCGCCCCGACCCATGCGAAGTCGAACATGCGGAACGGGTGGGCGCCTTCCTGGGCGCGGAAGGTTGCGATGATGATGTTCGGCGGTGTGCCGATGAGGGTGGTCATTCCGCCCAGAAGCGAACCGAAGGCCAGGGGCATGAGCAGGTATGAGGGTGAGCGACCGTTGGAGCGCGCGAGGTGGACGGCCACGGGCATGAGGATGGCCAGGGCGCCGACGTTGTTCATGAAGCCCGAGCACACGGCGACGAGCGCGGTGAGGGCCATGACCTGGACGCCCGGCCGGTCGCCCAAGCGGGACATCCAGGCGCTCAGGAGGTCGACGACGCCGGCGCCGCTGAGCGCGGCGGAGATCACGAGAACGGCGGCGACGGTCACCACGGCCGGATGCCCGAAGCCCTCAAATGCCGCCTCGGGCGGGACGATTCCCAGGATTGTCAGCAGCAGCAGCGCAAGCAGAGCGACAAGGTCGTAGCGCCACGTCCCGCGCACGAAGAGGACGAGGGTGGCGAACAGGATGCCGAAGACGATCGCCTGGTCGAGGGATATGAGGGACATGAGGGACATTGGGGGGGGGCAAGGTCGGGCGGGGGACTACCACTGGTTGGTGATGACGCCGCGCGGTTGGGGTGTGAGGCCGGACTTGTAGAGGTGTGAGAGGTCGGCCACGCCCAGGGCTCGCGGCGTGGCGTAATCCACGGAACGCTCGTCGAAGAGGATCGTCGTCACGGAGCTGGGCCAGGCGAAGAATCCGCAGCAGACCAGCGGATAGGGAATGGCAAGCAGGTGGGAGAGGAAGAGCATCACCGTGCCGTTGTGACAGAATGCGGCGATCTTCTCCTGGTTGCGGCGCACGATGCGGTAGCGCCCGCCTTCGCGCCGGTAGCCGTGACGGGCCAGGAAATCATCGCTGGCGCGCGCGAATGCCTCGTAGGTCGTGCGCATGTGGGGCTGATCGAATGGTGGGCGGGAGCACCAGTCTTCGTGCGTCGGGAGCGGCTGACCGTTACGGATGGTCAGGCCGTGGGTGTCCCAGATGGCGTAGGATTGTCCGTCCTGCTCGACGAAGAGGTCCTGCGGTTCGTGGAGCCATTCCTCGACGTGGACGGGCAGGCCGAGCTTTTCCGCGGTGTAGCGCGCGGTGTCTTTGGCGCGTCCGGCGTGTGAGCTGTAGATGTGGTCGATTCCGACGGAGGCGAAGCGTTCGGCCAGCGCCTGGGCTTCGACGTGCCCGATGGGGGTCAGGGAGTTGCGCTCGTAGTCCGGGTCCGCGTGTCGGATGATGTAGAGGCGCATGGGGTGTCTGGGGAGTGGGTGGGTTATCGTCCGCGCCAGATGCGCTGGATTTCCTGCGGATCGGCGGCGAGGATGCTTCGGCCTGTGGGCATCCGCCAGGATAGTAGTTTCCCGGCCGGGTCGTAGGTGTAGAGGTGCTCGCGGGCATCGGGTGTGGGGCGGATGCGCAGCTCGAACCCGCCGGTCTGCCTGGGGATGACCTGAGCGGTGAGGAACGCGAGCCTTCCGGATTCGGGATGGTAGGCGTAGAAACCGTACATGGTTTCCTGATCGTGAGGCAGCAGCGCGCCCAGGAGCAACGACTCAACCTGGGAGAGGTAGGCCTTTTCCGGGCGCACCCAGCGGATGCGCTGGTCGCCTCGGGTGAGGGTGATGGTCGGACCTGAGGCGGCGCCCTGCTCCCATCGGGAGAACGGTTGATCCGCGCGGGGGGGGTTGGCGCGGCGGGCGGGATTGGCTCTTGCGGGATTGGGCTGAGGGTCGTGGGCGGCTCGAAGCGTGGAGTGAATGGTCCACACTTCGGTTTCACGATCATCGCCGAGAAAGAAGAAGTTGTCCGAGTCGATCGCCTTTTCGACGACCGGCGGGGCGCCGACATCGCGCTCGCCGCGGGGATTGCGCACGAGGGTGAACATCCGCGAACGGATGCGCACGCTCACACCGTTCGAGGCGAGGTACTCCTGGGGCTGCTGCTCGATGCGGATCCAGCCGACATCCCGGTCGCCGTCAACCACGCGGAACCACTGCTCCTGGTGAAGAGCGGCGTGAATGCGCTCGGTGTTGATCGTGCGCCGCCAGGCGTCCGCGCGGGTGAGGAGCTCATCGCGCCAGGCGTCGAGTTCATCGGGCGACTGAATCTCGAGCGAATGCAGCGTCCGCTCGAACAGGGGGCGATCCTCGGCGAAGGATTCGGATGCGGATTCAAGGCGCAGCACCGCGAAGCTCTGTGGATCGATCTGCATCACCCCCAGGCCGAGGATCCACTGCGGTTCGCGTCCGGCGGGGATGCGGAAGTAGATGACCGCGGCGGGGTGATGACCGGCGAGGGTCAGTCCGTCGCGCTGATCGAGGATCACGGCCTTGGGATCGATCGCCGCGACCTGGCCGACGGTAAACTGCATGACCTCTTCGAGCGAGGTCAGGCCATCCCCCAGGCGGATGAACATTTTCGCGTCGGCGGCGCCGCCGCGTTCAATGGTGGTGTCGCCCGCTTCAATGCGCGTCGGGCCATGCACGCCGAAGCTGGAGAAGCTTCGTCCGGCCGGATCGCCGCCGCCCTGGGTCTGTTCGATGGAGACCTGTATCGCTGACCCGTTGGGCAGGTAGAAGCGCTCGGCGCCAGTAGGTGGGGGCGGCTGCTGAATGTAGCTGCCTGGGGGCGGGAGGAGTGAGAGGCCAAAGGAATACTCGCGCCAGCGGGCGGCCGCGGGCGTCGCCTCCTCCTGCCCGGCGGCGGGTGCGGGAGCGAGGGAAAGAGCCAGGGCGGCCATGAAGCAGGCGATGCCATCGCACCATGCGAACGATAAAAGTTGGCAAGCGCGGTCCATCATGGGGGCAAGGGGCCGTCAGGTGGGGTTCGCTGTCGCGCGGGCAAGGGGCCTGCGCGGGGAGACCTCGCCCCGGTGGCGAGGGCCGGGGCCTGAATCCATCAGTGTAACAGCCGGGTCAAGGGTTCGCGGGCAGGGGGATGACGGCGTCGGGGAATGCGGCAAGCAGGGTCAGGCGATCGACGCCCCGGACGTAGCGCAGGCGGCCTGTCGGGCGGCGGACTTCCCATCGCTCGATGACCTGTCCTGTGGGGCTGAGGCGGTAAACATCAGGCTCCGGATGAACCAGCGGTCGAATGAGGAGGAAGGATCCGGGGGCGGGCCTGCCAGGCTCATCCCCTTGTCCTTGCGAAGAGGACTGCGACGATGAGGCCGGGGCCAATTCAATCCAGCGTACGGAGCACGCGACGGGGTATTCGCCGGAAAGGATCCAGAGGAGCCCTTCGCGGTCCTTCCAGGAGCGCAGGGTGGCGATGTCCCATGCTCGCAGGGCTTGGGGGAGGATGCAGCCGGCGGGCAGTTGGATCGGCCTGACGCCCGCGCGCGTTGAATCGACGGATTGGTAAAGGACCAGACGGTTGTGGTCGAGTTCGTGGCGGTACGCGTGCAGGTTCTGGGCGACCGGAAGGGTGACGTGCTGGCGCTGGATGTTGACCTGCTGGAAAAAGCGGTCCCCGGCGGGGCCAAGCTTCCACTGTCGGTTCTCAAAAAGCAGCGTCTGCCCTTCGGGGCGGGTGGTGACCGAACGGCCGTGGACAGCCCAGGGATCATTCGCGGCCCCGGACACCGCGAGGCCGATGGCGTAGGCGACAGCGCGCTCACGGTCGTGGATGAGGTCGTAGTAAGTGGACTGCCGGACGGTGTCGAGTTGCAGGGCGCGCTGCCTGGCGGCGAGTCGCTCCCCGCGTGCGATGGCCTGGGCGATGGGCGATGCGGATGCTGGGTCGGCGAAGGGGGAGGGAATGTTCACCGGGCGCGGGGCGGATCGAATCAGGTCGGCCAGCCATCGCCGTGTCTGGCCCAGGAGCTGGGGTTCGCAGAAGGTCTCGACGAGCAGCGCGCGGCCGGCGCCGAGCCTCACAAAGGAGACCAGGCGCACGAAGTTGGTCTGGCTTTGCGGGCTGATGCGTGATTCCGTGGCCATTTCCCAGACCGACCTGCCGACGATCTGTGCGCGCTCGATCGGGAGGGGCGGGGTCTCCTGGCCGGTGAGCGACAGGTGTTCGCGCTCGAGGAGCCGCGCGGGGAAGAGGGGGTCGTCGGGATCGTCCACATCGGGATCGATGGTGGCGCGAAGACGGATGACCGCGAGGTAAGGGTCGGAAGCGCGCGGGAGGAGCGTGAGGGGCATGCCCGGGAGCTTTTCCCGCGAAGCAAGGGGGGTGAAATCATCGGGGCAGCGCCAGGCGCGAGAAGCTGTGGAGAGTTCAGCGGCTTGGAACTCGCGGTCGGACGGCGCGGCGGTGTGGAGGGGGGTGATCGAGGCGCAGACCTGCCCGAAGAGGTTCTGGTGCGCGGTCAAACCGGGCTGCGCGTCGGAACCGCCCTCGTCGAAGGAGCCGGCCATGTCCAGGGCCCAGTAATGCCTGCCGTCGCGGGTGGCGACGGCGATGAGCATCCAGTACGGCGCATCAAGGCGCTGGGCGGTGGTGTGGACGATGATGAAGTCGCCGCTGCGACGGCGCTGAAGATCGGCCTGTTCGATGGCCGAGGCCGCGTTGGAACCGGCGACGGCGCGTACGGCCTCGTGCAGCGCGACGATCGGGGCGCGAAAGGCGGTCTCCTCAAGCTGGGCGATGCTCAGACGGTGGTCGGGCGCGTCGCCCGCGACGAAGGTCGCCAGAGGGATGACGCCCTGCGCGGCGGGAGGAGGCGCGAGCGTCCAAAGGGCGGGTACGCTCAGGCGGATCTCGCCCAAATCAAGCTGCTGCCAGCGGATGGAGCGCGCGCGGGTGAGCAGGTAGGCGGCCCCGAGCGAACACGCCAGGACGCCCAGCAGGAACAAGGTCACCAGCAGGGAGCCGAGGCGGGGTGATTTCACCAGCGGGCCTGGGGGCATGTCAGCATCGTAAGCGTCGGGGAGGCCGGGTTCAATAAAGCGGACGCTGGAGCAACCGGGGCAAGGAGGGGCGATTTTTCATCGCTGCCGAGCGGGAAGCCCGATATTCCGTGCAAAGGTCGCTGCGCGCACGGCGTCGAACGTTGTTCTTGCGCCCGCGGCATTGCGGTGTTTGAATCGTTCGCCCATCCCCGCCCCGCCGCGGAAGGAAGCCCCTCGCCATGCACGCGAGAAAACCCAAGAACGACGCCGAATGCTGCCTGGTCACGGGCGGCGCGGGCTTCATCGGCAGCACGCTGGTGGAGCAGCTCCTTTCCCGCGGGCACTCCGTCAGGGTCATCGACAACTTCGCGACCGGCCGCATCGAGAATCTGGGCGCCGTCCGCGCTGATCCCGCGCTGTCGCTGCACCGGTTGGATATCAACGATCATAACGCGATTGCGCCGCTCTTTGAGGGGGTTGACCGGGTGTTTCACCTGGCGGCGCTGGCGGACATCGTTCCGTCGATCGAGCGGCCGCTGGACTACCATCGCGCGAACGTGGACGGGACGATCAGCGTACTCGAGGCGGCGCGGGCCGCGGGAGTCCGGCGGTTCGTCTACGCGGCGTCAAGTTCGTGCTACGGACTGGCGACGCAGTTCCCGACGCCCGAGACCGCGCCGGTTCAGCCGCAGTACCCCTACGCGCTGACGAAGCACCTGGCGGAGCAGTACGTGCTGCACTGGAACCGGGTGTACCGGCTTCCGTGCATCAGTCTGCGGCTGTTCAACGTTTACGGCCCGCGGGCGAGGACCAGCGGGACGTACGGCGCGGTGTTCGGGGTGTTTCTCGCGCAGAAACTCGCGGGCAGGCCCTGCACGATCGTGGGCGACGGAACGCAGACGCGCGATTTCACGTTCGTGACGGATGTGGCGGAGGCGTTCATCGCGGCGGCGGATTCGGACCAGTGCGGGCGAGTTTACAACGTCGGTTCGGGCGGGACATACAGCATCAATCATCTGGTCGAGCTGCTGGGGTGTGACAAGCAATACATTCCCAAACGTCCGGGCGAGCCGGACCGCACCTTCGCCGACATCCGGCGCATCGGCGAGGAACTGGGCTGGCGGCCGCGCGTGGGCTTCGAGGAGGGCGTGGCGCGGATGCTTGAATCGATCGAGCAGTGGCGCGGGGCGCCGGTGTGGAGCGCGGAAGCGATCGCGCGAGCCACGGAGCGTTGGTTTGAGCACCTGGGCGCGAATCCCCCGGCGCGAGCGGCCGACGGCCTGAAGGTGGCCGGGTGAAAGTTACCGGAACGCAATGGTGAAGGGCAACGGCGACCCATCCAAGATTCACACGCTCGACGCGCTGGCGGCGAGATTGGCCGCGATGCGCCACGGGCGGCGCGTGGTGCAGTGTCATGGGGTGTTCGACCTGCTGCACATCGGGCACATCCGCCACCTGCGGGAGGCGCGGGCGCTGGGGGATCTGCTGGTGGTGACGGTGACACCCGACCGGTTCGTGAACAAAGGCCCGACGCGCCCGGCATTCGGCGAGAAGCTCCGCGCCGAGGCGCTTGCGGCGCTGGACTGCGTGGACTATGTGGCGATCAACGATGCGCCGCAGGCCGAGGGGGCGATCCGCAAGCTGCGGCCGGCGCTGTACGTCAAGGGCGGGGAGTACCGCAGGCCGGAGGACGACCCCACGGGGGGGATCGAGCGCGAGGCCAGGGCGATCGAAGAGGTCGGCGGCGCGCTCCACTTCACCGACGACATCGTTTTCTCCTCCTCTTCACTGATCAACGAACATCTGAGCACGCTGCCCGAAGAGGCGCGGCGATTCCTTCATGACGTGCGCCGGACGCACGGCGCGCCGGGGGTGCTGAATTACCTGCGCGGCGCGCAGGCGCTGCGGGTGGTCGTGGTGGGCGAGGCGATCATTGATGAATACCAGTACTGCGAAGCGATCGGGAAAAGCTCGAAGGAACCGATGCTGACGGTGCGGCGGCTTTCCTGCGAGCGATTCGCGGGCGGGATCCTCGCGGTCGTCAACCACCTGGCGGACTTCTGCGGCCAGGTCGAGGCGGTCTCGATCGTCGGCGCATCGGAGTCGACGGCGTCATTCATTGGAGCGAACCTCGACGGCCGGGCCGCCAAAACGCTGATCGGGCGTCCCGATGCTCCGACGATCATCAAGCGGCGGTACATCGACAGCTACTACTTCCAGAAGCTCTTTGGCGTCTATGAGATGGACGATTCGCCGCTTTCCGGGGAACCGGAGGCGCGATTCGTGGACGCTGTGACGATCGCGGCCGGGCGCGCGGACGCGGTGATCGTGGTGGACTTCGGGCACGGCGTGATGACGCCGGCCGTGATCGAGGCGCTTTGCGCGAATGCGAAGTTCCTGGCGGTGAACGTGCAGTCCAACGCGGGCAACCAGGGTTACAACACCCTCTCGAAATACCCCCGCGCGGACCTGGTGTGCGTCACGGAGCACGAAGCGCGCCTCGACCTCCGGGACCTCCGGGGCGATCTCGAAGCGGTGCTCGAACGGATCGCCAGGCGGATGGGCTGCCCGCGTGTGATCGCCACGCGCGGATCGCGCGGTGCGATCGGACGCGAAGAGCAGGCAGGAATCGTGACCATTCCTGCGCTGACGAGCTCGCCGCGTGATCGGATGGGCGCGGGGGACGCGTTTCACGCTTTCGCGT
>JBGTFI010000038.1:0-1542 GCA_041747335.1 Phycisphaeraceae bacterium
CGCCGCGGCCCGCGCCCAGGCGATCGACCGCCAGCACCGGGTCGCCCTCGGCCTGTCCTCGTCCCCCCAGCGGCTGGCACACCAGCATCCGCACGCCCGCGAGCGAGCGGTGCTTGACGGTGCTGGTGGCTGAACCTGTGACGAGGGCGAGCTGCATGGGGTGAATGTCGTGGGGTCGCGTGTCCGGGGGTCGCGTGTCCGGGGGTCGCGTGTCGCTGTGTTGTTGCGGATCAGACCATGCGCAGGGCGCTGCTGATGCTCATTCGTCGGAAGCGGGTGAACGTCATCGGGTTGGTGATGCCTTCGCCCGTGGGCGTGGCGATGGAGTAGCTCGGATACCCCTCGCCGCCGATGCCCAGCCCCGCGGTGCATGGGCCGTTCACGACGAAGATCGTCGTGTTCACTGCCCTGCCCATCCGCGTGATGTTCGCCAGGTTGTTCGAGTGGATGATGGCCGTGTGCCCGAACCCGTGCTCGTGCTTGATCGCCAGGCGGAGCGCCTCGTCGAAGTCCCCCACGCGCACGAACGGCACGAAGGGCATCATCTGCTCCTCGCTGACGAACGGGTTATCCTCTTCCGTTTCGCCGAAGAGCAGGTCCGTTCCGGAGCGGATCGTCGCCCCGGCCGCCTTCGCCAGCGCCTCGCAGCCCTGGCCGACGAGTTCCTTGCGCACGGCGTAGTGGTCGTCCTTGTAGGTGAAGGCGGCTTCGGTCAGGCGGGCGATCTCGTCGCGATTAAGTTCCACGGCCCCCGCCCGGCGCATCGCCGCCATCATCGCGTCAAAGACCGACTCGACGACGAACACTTCCTTCTCCCCGATGCACAGCAGGTTGTTGTCAAACGCCCCGCCTTGAATGATGGATGCCGCGGCGCGGTCCAGGTCGGCCGTCTCATCCACCACCACCGGGGGATTGCCCGGCCCGGCGACGATCGCCCGCTTGGCCTGCTTCATCGCCGCCCGCGCCACCGCCGGACCGCCGGTCACCACCAGCAGCGCGATGCCCTCGTGCTTGAAGAGGTCCTCCGCCGAGCGAAGCGTCGGCGGATCGATCGCGCAGATCAGAGGCTCGATCCCGAACTTGTCACGTATTGCGCGGTTGTACGTCTCCACCGCCAGAGCAGCGCACCTAGACCCGCTCGGATGGGCGTTGATGACCAGCGCATTGCCCGCCGCGATCATGCTGATCGCGTTGGCCGTCAGCGTGGGAATCGAGTGCGTCACCGGGGTGATCGCGCCGATCACCCCCCACGGCGCGGCCTCATCCAGGGACACCCCCTGGTCGGCGCTGTGGCAGGCCGTCTCCAGGAACTCCACGCCCGGAATGTTCTTAAGAAGCTCGAGCTTGGCGATCTTGTGATCCAGCCTCCCGACCTTCGTCTCCTCCAGCTCGATCCGCCCCCACTCCGAGGCGTTCTCCATGGCGATGCGCTTGAGCAGATTGCAGATGGACCGACGCACCTCGATCCCCGCGTTCGCCAGCTTGCGCTGCGCCCGCTCGGCCGCCTCCACCGCCGCATCGACGTGCTCGTAAACCCCCGGC
>JBGTFI010000039.1:0-6316 GCA_041747335.1 Phycisphaeraceae bacterium
CGGCGCTGCGCTCGCGGTGTTCATCGGCGATCGGCTGAAGACGGACCCACCTGCCCGGACCGGGGCGCGGATCGGCAACGAGCGGCGGGTGGGGATATTGGGGCATCGGGGTTTGCCTTGCGACGTTTCACCTGTGTGTCCGGCGTTCTAACGGGGTCAAGATCCGCCCCCGGAAAACTCCTCTTGACCCCGCCGCTCATGCGGTCCGACCGTTCGATCCCCCCTCACGCCATCGCCCGCTCGGAGGACTTGTGGGCCGTATGGTCGGTCGGCCGGCGGAAGTCGTTGAGGTCGATCGAGCGGAAGTAATCGATGGTCTTGACCAGCCCATCGCGGAGCTTCACGCGCGGCTCCCAGCCGAGGTTCTGCTTCGCCAGGCGGATGTCCGGCTGGCGCTGCGCGGGGTCATCCGCCGGCAGGGGCATCGTGATGATCCGGCTCGACGATCCGGTCAGTTCGATCACCTGCTCGGCCAGCTCACGGATGGTGAACTCGTCGGGGTTGCCCAGGTTGACCGGGCCGATGAAGCCATCCGGCCCGTTCATCATGGTGATGATGCCGTCCACCAGGTCATCGACGTAGCAGAACGACCGCGTCTGCGAACCGTCACCGTAGATCGTCAGGTCTTCGCCGCGCAGCGCCTGGACGATGAAGTTGGAGACGACGCGCCCGTCGTAAGGGTGCATGCGCGGGCCGTAGGTGTTGAAGATGCGCACGACGCGGATGTTGACGCGGTTGGAGCGGTAGTAGTCGAAAAAGAGTGTCTCGGCGGCGCGCTTGCCCTCGTCGTAGCAGGCGCGGACTCCGATCGGATTGACGTTTCCTCGGTAGGATTCGGGCTGGGGATGGACATCCGGGTCGCCGTAGACTTCGCGGGTCGAGGCCTGGAGGATCTTCGCCTTGGTGCGCTTGGCCATGCCCAGGAGGTTGATCGCGCCGACGACCGACACCTTCATGGTCTTGATGGGGTTGAACTGATAATGCACCGGCGAGGCGGGGCAGGCCATGTTGTAGATCTCATCGACCTCCAGCCACAGCGGATGGGTGATGTCGTGACGGAGCAGCTCGAAGTTGGGGCGTTCGAGCAGGTGCGCGACGTTGGTCTTCTGGCTGGTGAAGAAGTTGTCGGCGCAGATGACATCGTGGCGCTGTTGCACCAGCCGCTCACAGATGTGCGAACCGAGGAATCCGGCGCCGCCGGCGACGAGGATGCGTTTGACGTGGTCTGGCATGGGCAGGTTAGCGGTTAGCGGTTAGCGGTTAGCGGTTGGCGAATAGCGGGACGATTCGTGCGCCGGATTGGATGTCGAACGAGACGAGCTGGCCGGTGGAGAACTGTCCGGCGCGCTGGTGGGCGGTCAGCTCGCAGGTGATCGGGCAGGGGCAGCGGACGGTGAGGGTGTTGGCCGTCGGATCGAGAGCGACGATATGGCCCTGGAGTCGGCGCGGCCGGCCGAAGACCGGCTCGATGAACCTTCCCCCGGTACGAACCCGGTCGACGCGCAGGGCTCGGGCGAAGATGCGTCCGGCGAGGCGTGAACCCGTGTCTGTCTCAATCGGCCCGTCGATTTGCAGGTGCAGGCGGTAGTCCGTCCCAGGCAGGGAAAGGACGATGCGGCCGTCGGACTTCTCCTCAAGCCTCCCTTGGACGACCAGGGACGAATCGGGCGCGGTGGCGGGCGGTGCGGCGGTCATGGGGTATCCGATCGGACGACTGGCTTGCGGTCAGAGGTTCGTGGATAAGATAATCTTTTCGGCTCGCGGGGGGAAAGCGCGGACGATCGCCATGAGCAGCCCACTGATGTCCGAGAAGCGGATCGACAAACGCTACTGCACCGACAGGATCCACCTGGACTACGCGCACGTGGGGCTGTTCGACGTCGCGGACGGAGGGATGTGGATCGCCCGCAAGCGGTTTGGTTCGAACCCCGTCCGCGTCAGCCACGCCCGGCTGCTCGTCGGCGGCACCCAGGACACCTCCACCGGTGACAAGGACCGGTTCGTGTGCTTCTGGTTCCATACGCCCAACACGGGTGAGGGGAAGGTGCATGGTTACCCGATCGAATGGGCTGAGGGACACGTGCTGGTGCGGCTGGACCCGAGCTGGAACTACCTCAGCCGCACGCTGATCCCCTCGACGGACACCGCCCGGATCGAGAAGAACATCGACATGCAGTACGAATGGGGCCAGCGCATCTTCCGGGCGTACGTGAACCAGAAGCCCAGGTTCCCCGTCAGCTTCCACATGGTCGGGCCCCGCGCCTCGGACTCGATGTTCTACATCGAGCGCCACGAGCCGTAGGCCGTTCACAGGTCACACGTCACAGATCGCCACGCCCTGCGCCAGCGACGCCAGCGGGTTGTCGCGGCGGGGGATGAACTCCTGCCCGACGAAGCCCTTGTAGCCGGTCTCCAGGATCGCCCGCATGATCGCCGGATAGTAAAGCTCCTGGGTTTCGTCGATCTCCGCCCTGCCTGGCACGCCCCCGGTGTGGTAATGCGCGATGTAGGGGTGGCTTTCCTTGATCGTGTCGATGACGTCCCCCTCCTGCACCTGCATGTGGAAGATGTCGTAGAGCAGCTTGAAGCGTTCCGATCCGACGCGCTTGACCAGCTCCACCCCCCAGTGAGTGCGATCGCACATGTAGTCTTTGTGGCTGCGCTTGGAGTTGAGCAGCTCCATGATGATCGTCACGCCCTTTTCCTCCGCGTACCCGACGATCTGCTTGAGCGCCTTTTCGCAGTTGTCCAGGCCGACATCGTCGGGCATCCCCGCACGGTTGCCGGAAAAGGTGATGACGTTGGGGCAGCCGTACATCACCGCTTCATCGATGCCCTGACGGATGCGGTTGAGACAGTCCTCGTGATGCTCCACGCGGTTAAGCCCGCGCTCGATGCGGTGGGAGTTGACGACGGCGCACTCCAGCCCGTGCTTCTTGACCGTCTCGATGTCGTTCCCGCCCAGCAGCTCCACCGACTCCAGCCCGATCTGCTTCGCCGCGACGCACATGTCCTCCAGCGACACCGAACCGTAACACCACTTGCACACGGACTGCCTCACCCGGCCGTGCTTCACGGCCTTTTGCAGCTCCGCGGCGCGGGTAATCGCAGCGGGCGCGGCCAAAGCCGCGGCCGCGAGCGTCGCCGAGGCCGACACCAGCACCGCGCGGCGCGAGGGGGAACCATGAGGATCCTGGGGCGTATTGTGGGGCATGGCTTTCTCCTGGGTTGCATTCCCGGTGTGAAGGATCACCGCGTCAGGTGGCGGGGCGTTCAATGACCTCATCGACAAGCCCGTAAGCCTTGGCCTCCTGGGCGGAGAAGAAGCGGTCGCGTTCGGAATCCTTCTCGATCTGCTCGATGGTCTGCCCGGTATGGTTTGCGAGGATCTCATTGAGCTGGTGTTTGGCCTTAAGAATTTCCTCGGCCTGGATCAAGACGTCCGAAGCCTGCCCGGTCACGCCCCCGTAGGGCTGATGGATCATGACCCGCGCGTGGGGGAGGATGTGACGTTTGCCCTTCTTCCCGGCCGCCAAAACGATCGCGCCGCCGGATTGCGCCCTGCCGATGCAGTAGGTCGCCACGTCGCAGTTGAGGAACTGGATGGTGTCGTAGATCGCCAATGTGTCGTCCACGCTCCCGCCGGGGGAGTTGATGTAGAGGTTGATGTCCACGTCTTTCTTCTGGTTCGACAGGTGCAGCAGGCGCATGATGACGCCCGTGGCCGAGGCGTGATTGATCTCCCCGACCAAGAAGATGACGCGGTTTTCGAGCAGCAGCTCGTCGATGGTCATCTCCCGGTAGCGCTGGTACGGCGGAGCGGTGGCCTGGGCGCTCAGGTCCGGGCGGTTCGAGACGATCTGAGGCCATGTCTGCGGAAGCAGGCGCGGATCGACGAGGGGGGTGTTGGGTCGGGTCATTGAACGTGCTCTTCCTTGAACGACCTTGAACGAGGCGACGACGTCGGACCCCCCGACGCCCGCCGGCAAGCACGCGACATGATACAACCGCAAGCCGACACTCGCAGGAGCATCCCCACCGGAAAGCCCGGCGGAGGAACGAAAAAAAACGGCGCCCTTTCCCAGGGGCGCCGTCTCAAGCAGACGAAGCGTCGTCGCTTCTTTGAGGAGTTGCTTTGCGTCTCGAAGGGCTCTCTCTTTTCTCTTATCCCGGGCGACGGTGCGCGGTCATTCCTCACCCTGCTGCTGGTCCTTTTCGAGCATCTGGCGGAGGTAGCGGTTCTCCCGGCGGGTGGCTTCAAGGTCGAACACCAGGTACTTGATCGAAAGCCGCAGGTAGTCCAGGCTCTCCTGAAGGTCGTGGACCGTCTTCTTGAGCTTGGCGTGGCGCTGCTGGGCCTGGTTGGCCATCTCCGTGAGCTTCTCCTTTTCCCCGGCGGGCAGCGTCGAGATCTCGTTCATCAGCTCCGCCAACTTGTTCTGGAAGGTCGTTTCGTCCATGGTGGCTGTTTCTCCCCGCTGCCTGATGGTTCGCTTCGTGGTCACGACGGGAGAGCTAAGGCAACGCCCGTGCCGGAACCACCTCCGTGTCTGGACCCGGCTTGGATATCTATAAGATATGCCTGTTATGGGCTTTGCGTCAAGCATCGATCTGTGTGGAGGGTGCGGTCTGCGCGACCGCGGCGTACTGACGCATCACCGAGGCGCACCCGCGGCAACATCAGGGGCGTCCGAACGACGCCCCGGAGGCCCCCGCATAGGTCATAAAGTGATGTCGAAACAATACTTGACGTGATCCGGGGCACCGATTAGCCCGCGAGCAGTTCGGGGATCACCCCCGCATCATCCACCGGACCGGCGGACCCCAACGCCGCAATAAGACCAGCCGGGCTGCGCACCTCCTGCGGACTGCTCACCATCGACCAATGAACGATGTTCGGATCCAACCCCTCTGCACTCGCCAGGCGGGAGATCGCCGTTCGCAGGCGCACCGTCAGGAACTCGACCTCTTCGCCGCCGGTCCCTGTTACCAGGACGCCCAGGCTGCGCTCGCTCAAACGGACGATGATCGCGGGCTTGCGGTTGATCCGCCGCAGCTCGGTGGCGGCGGCGGCCAAAAAACCGTCCCACCTCCACGGATCAACGATCGCCCGCTCGTCCAGGCGCATTTCAAGGAGCGTACAGCGCGCCTCGTTCCCGACCGCAAGACGCCCCAAGTGGATCCGCAGGAACTCCGCCGTGGGCAGGTGCGTCGCCTGGTCGAGCAGGTTCAACGAGGTCAGTTCATCGAGCCACTGCACCAGTTCCACCCGCGCGGCGATCAGCGGCCCGGCGGCGTCGAGCAGGTGCAGGTGGGAGCGGTCCACCACACGCCCGGACTGACGCGCCAGCCAGATCGCGCCCAGCGGTTCGTGACCGGCAGCCAGCGGCCTACCCGCGATGCGGATCAGCCCCGCCTGCTCGAAGGCCTTGCGCCAGAGCGCCTGGGCATCCGGTTCCTGCCAGCAGGTGACCGCGCCGCTTTCGACAAGCGCCGGGAGCAGTCCGCGCTCGATCGCATCGAGAAGCCCCGCCGTGTGTTGGATTCCCGATGCGGTCGTGCCACGATGGATCAGATGGCGCGCCCGTCGCCCGTCACGCCCCGCCGGATCGCGGATCACGATACCGACAGCCTCAGCGTCCGTCGCCTGCCAGAGCTCCTCGCACGCGCAGGCGAGCAGCTCATCCGTCGTGCCGACCACCTCCAGCGCCTTGCCCAGGCGCTTGAGGGCATCGAGCTGCCGCGTCTGCTGAACCAGCAGGCGCTGGCGCTGGTCCTGCGCGGTGGTCTCCTGCACCACCCAGAGCCGGCCGGTCAACCGCCCGCTCTGATCCTGGATGGGGATGCCCTGGAAGAGAAACGCGCCGTGGAACGTCTCGACGCGCTGCTGCGCCGGACGGCGCGCATCGGCCTCGATCTCCCGATGACGATCCAGGAATGAAACGCGATCGCGGATCTGCAGCGGCTCCCAGAAGAACTGCGCATCGTAGGCGGCGCCCTCAAGCTCATCGGGGGCGCGGCGGAGCAGCGCCTGAAGCTGACGGTTGTGCGCGATCACCCGGCCGCCCGCGCTGACCAGGACGATCGCATCGGACATGTGGTCGAAGATCAGCCTCAGCAGGCGGGCGTGATCGGCCAGCTCCCGTTCGAGCGTCTTGAGGCCGGTGACGTCGACCAGCGCCAGGCGGATGACGTTTCGAGTGTCGTCCACCGAGCGCGCCGGAGCGCACTGAGCGACCACCTCTCGCGTGTGTCCGTCGATGCTGAGCGTCAACTCGCAGCGCAACGCGCCCCCGTCCGCCAGGCCCTCCATGAC
>JBGTFI010000040.1:0-4368 GCA_041747335.1 Phycisphaeraceae bacterium
CGTCTCATCCGGCGCGAAGCCGAACAGCCGCTTGCGCTCCACATCCGTGCGCAAACGTATGGCGTCAAGCTCCTCCAGCAGGTGTTGCGTCAGGGTCGTCTTGCCCGCGCCGGACGGGCCGTGCGTGACGATCAGCGCCGGTAGCGCGGGACGCAAGGTGCGCTCGGTCAGCAATCGGACGTAACGCGTGAGTCTTGACCTCTCAACCGCCTCGGCGGGCCTGAGCATCTCCACCATTGCCCGCACCAGCGCGCGATATCCCTCAAAATATCGCAGCAGCACCACGCCCTCATAATCGCCGGTGTGTTCGAGATACCGATTGAGCAGCCTGGCCGCGTAACGGCTGTGATTATGCGCCCGCAGGTCCATCAGCGTGTACCCCAGGTCGTTCATCACGTCGATCCAGCGCAGCGCATCATCGAACTCGATGGCGTCGAAGGGCGTGATGCGATCGTCGATCAGAACGAGGTTCTCCAGGTGCGCATCGCCGTGACACTCGCGCACAAAACCGCCTTCGCGACGCGCGGTGATGCGTGATCGCAAGTCTTCGAGCATCCCGGCATTCCACGCTTCGAGCGCCTCGAGCGGCAGCCGCACGGGCGCCGCGCCGGCATGTTCCCTCAGCGTGACAAGGCACTCCCGTACGCGCCCGCCCATGGATTCTGCCGAGCCGTAAGCGGTATCGGGCAGCGATCGATCCGCGGCCGCGTGTAGTTCGGCCAGCGTCCGGGCGAAGTCGTCGATCTGCCCGGGCAGGATCGCCCCACGGTTTAGCGCCACATCCAGGCGCGCCTCGGCGGGGAACTGCCGCATCTTCAGGGCGTACTCGATCGCCTGACCCTCCCCACCCAGCCTCGGCCGATCGGGCGATCCGCCGATCGCCTCCACGCCCAGATACAGGGACGGCGCCCAGCGGCGGTTGATCGTGACCTCCCTTTCGCAGAAGTGCTTTCGCGAATCGAGCGTGCGAAAATCCAGAAAGCCAAGGTCAACGGGTTTCTTGATCTTGTAGGCGAACTCACCCGTCAAGATCACCCATGAGATGTGGGTCTCGATCAGCTCCATCCGGGGGGTGTCGTGGGGATAGGGGGCGGGGGTGAGCATCGCCCGGATCAGGGGCGGCGGGGCGGTGGATGTCGGGGGGCTCGCGGCCATGGGGTGGTTGGAGGGCTAAACGTTGGAAACAACACAATTTTATCGTATATTCTTCGAAACCCTGTTGACGCCGCGGAGCATAGCAGATACGCTAAATGAGACTGCGTTTCAATTGCGAAAGCGCCGCACATGACGCCCGCCACCCACCGCCATGCCGCACCCTCTCGGCCGTCGAGTGTGGTCACGCTGCCCCACCTTCAGCCGGGACTTTGCGGCGTGGTCACGGCTGTGGATGCCGCGGATGACGACCTGCACCGACTCGGGGCCATGGGCGTCTGCGAGGGTAGGCGCATTGAACTGATCAAGCGCGGCGATCCCCTGATCGTTCGGGTTTACGGCTCGCGGGTCGGTCTCTCAGCCCGACTGGCGGAGATGATCGAGTTGCTGCCCTGCCCCGACCCCCGCTGTGATGCGGGAGAGGCGCCATGACCACAATCTCCCTGCCCGTTCAGACCGCGCCGCCTCGGGTGAACGCGCCGCTCTGCATCGCCCTGGCGGGGAACCCCAACGCGGGCAAGACCTCCCTCTTCAACCGCCTGACGGGGCTGCGGGCCAAGACCGCCAACTTCCCCGGAACCACCATCGAACGCCGCTGCGGGCGGGCGACGTTCGCCGGAGTTCCTGTTGAGATTCTCGACCTGCCGGGTCTCTACGGCCTGAGCGCCGCTACGAGCGAGGAACGCATCGCCCGCGATTCGATTCTGGGCCAGGTGCCCGGGCAGGCGAAACCGGCCGCGGTCGTGCTGATCCTCGACGCCACCAACCTCGAGCGCAACCTGTACCTCGCCAGCCAGGTGCTGGAGCTGGGAATACCCTGCATCGCGGCCATCAACATGATCGACCTCGCGCGACGCGAGGGCATCCGGATTGATATCGAAGCGCTGCGCCGGGATCTCGGCTGTCCGGTCGTTCCGATCTGCGCCCGCAGCGGCGAGGGAATCGCGGAGCTGCGCCACGAGATCGGGCGCCTCGTGGAAGACTCGGGACTCGAAAGTTCCAACGCATGGCCTCTCCCGGAAGGCCTCCTGGCCTGCGGCTCGTGCGGCGGATGTCCGCATCGCGCCCGCTACGACTGGGCTGAGCAGGTCGGCGGACGCTGCGTCAGCGGCCAGATGGCCGCGCGCGGCGGGCGCACCGAAGCCATCGACCGTTTCCTCACTCACCCCGTGGTGGGGGTGGCGGCCTTCTTCGCGGTGATGCTCACCATCTTCTACATGATCTTCAGCCTCGCCGCGGTGCCGATGGACCTCATCGACGGCTTCTTCGGCTCGATGAAGGCGGTCGTGGGAAGTTGGCTTCCGGCCGGCGATTTCCGTTCGCTGGTGACCGACGGAGTGATCTCCGGCGTCGGTTCGGTGCTGGTGTTTCTGCCGCAGATATGCATTCTGTTCTTCTTTATCGCCTTGCTGGAGGATTCAGGGTATCTCGCGCGGGCTGCTTTCGTCATGGACCGCCTGATGCGCCGCGTCGGCCTTCCGGGCAAGGCGTTCGTCCCCATGCTCTCAGCCCACGCCTGCGCCATCCCGGCGATCATGGCCAGCCGGGTCATCGAAGACCGCCGCGACCGCCTGGTGACCATCCTCGTCCTACCGCTTTTCACCTGTTCTGCCAGGCTTCCGGTGTACGCGATGGTGACGGCGCTTCTCTTTCGTGATAATCCCCTTATGGGCGCGGTCGTTTTCACCGGCGCGTACTTCCTGGGTGTTGTCGCCGCGCTGGGCATGGCGTTTGTCTTCAAGCGGACGATCCTCCCCGGCGAAACTAAACCGCTGGTGCTCGAACTGCCGGGTTACAAGCTGCCCAACCTGCGTAACGCCCTGTACGAGGCCGTCAATCGCGGGCGGTTGTTCGTGCGCAAAGCCGGGACGGTGATCCTGCTGATCTGCATCGGGCTGTGGGCGCTGACGACCTATCCCAAATCCGAACCCCCGGCCGAAGCGGTTGCGCTATACGCCCAGGCTGCGGACCTTCAGGCCGCTGGCGACGCGAGCGCCGCGGATGATCTTCTCGCCCAGGCGGACCACCTGACCACCCGTCACGCTAGCGAACACTCCCTCGCGGGCATGATCGGTAGAAACATCCTCGAACCGGTGATGAAGCCGCTGGGCTTCGACTGGCGGATCAGCGTCGGCGTACTCAGTTCCTTCGCCGCGCGGGAGGTGATCGTCTCCTCCCTGGGTGTCATCTTCGGGCTGGGCGACGAGGTGGCCCAGGACGATCCCGGCCTGCTCGGCACGCTCTCAACCGCCACCTGGCCTGACGGTGCGCCGCTCTTTACGACCGCCACGTGCCTGAGCCTGCTGGTGTTCTTCGTGCTGGCCATGCAGTGCCTGCCCACGCAGGTGGTGACGCGGCGGGAAACCGGCTCCTGGACGTGGGCGGGGCTTCAGCTTGGCTACATGACCATCCTGGCGTACACGGCCGCGTTCGTGGTCTACCAGATCGCTTCAGCGGTGGGGGGGTAGCGCCGGTTCTCCGCACACCCGCCGTGCTCCCACCGCCGCGCCGCACAGAAGGTACGCCAGCGGCAGATCCTGCCTGGACA
Source organism: Phycisphaeraceae bacterium (assembly GCA_041747335.1). GTDB lineage: Bacteria > Planctomycetota > Phycisphaerae > Phycisphaerales > Phycisphaeraceae > JBGTFI01. Next base: position 3,701 of record JBGTFI010000040.1, read on the forward strand.
TGAAGAATCCCGCCGCCAGGTATCCGATCAGGCTCGCGAATACCATCCGCGCCGCGGGCGCAGGCCAATCGTCGCCGGCTCGGCGCCACGTCCGCACGCATAGCCATAGCGCCCCGCCGAAGACCGTCAGGTAGAGCGCTAATCCGATCAATCCAGTTTCGGCCAGCACGTGGATGTAGTTGTTGTGCGCGGCGAAATCCATCGCCATGTCCGGTTCGTAAGCCCTAAGCACGTTGTGGAAGTTTCCCGTTCCGACGCCCAGCAGCGGGTGCTCCGCGATCATCCTCCGCGAGGCCTGCCAGATCATCACCCGCTCACGCACGCTGTTGGCATCGTCCGTTCCCCGCCAGATGCCCGTGAAGCGATCCCAGTAATCCGTCTGTGCAAAGGCAGCTCCCGCGATCAGCAGCACCGGCAGGGCGATCACCAGCGTCCGCCACCGGCTTCGCCCGCTCAGGTGCCACCACAAGGCCGGCAGCACCACCACGAACGCCACGGCCGCTCCGCGGTTTCGCGTCAGCGCCAGAAGCACCACCAGACCCGCCGCGGCGAGGATGAACGCGCCTTTTGCGCCCCAGGTTCGCGCGGCCGCCACGCCCAGGATCGCAAGCGGAAGCGCCATCACCGCGAGGAAAGACGCATCCCCCTCCAGCGCCAGCCCCTCGCGC
>JBGTFI010000041.1:0-20863 GCA_041747335.1 Phycisphaeraceae bacterium
TCAATCAGCTCCTTCGGCACCGCCGCGATGAAAGCGCACTTGTCGCCCGTCACCGCGCCCAGCAGCAGCGCCGCCTCCGGGCGCTTCTTGCGGATCACGTCCATGGCGTCGCGCAGCGTCTTCGCGTCGGCGCCCGGCACGGCCGCGACGATCACCAGCCCCTCCGATTCGTCCGCGATCCGACGCGCGGCCTCCACCGCCGATCCGCTCGCGGCCTTGCCTTGCTCCTTCTCAAACTCCTTGACCCGCTTCTGAAGCTCACTCAGCCCTTCCCGCAGCGCCGCACGCATCAGTGCCGGAAGCGTCGCTTCGCTGACTCGGGCGGTGAGCGCTGAAAGATCCTGGGCAAGCTGCTCTGCGGGCGCGCCCTTGAGCGCCTCGATCCGCCCTTGCAGCATCTCCGCCTCGGCTGAGGCCTGATGCGCCTTGCCGCCCGTCAGCGCGGTGATCCGCCGAACACCCTTCGCCACCGCCTCCTCCGACGCGATCACGAATCCCTCCGCATCCCCCGTCGTCGAGAGGTGCGTCCCACCGCAGAACTCGATGGAGTAGCCGCGCCACTTCTCCTCGGCCGGTTTCGCGAGAAGGTCGGCCACCGGCGCGCCGATGGAGACCACCCGGACGACCGGCGGATACTTCTCACCGAACACGGCCCGCAGCCCGTGAATCTTCATCGCCTCGTTCTGCGGCACGAAGTCGTAGTAGACCGGCAGGTCGGCCGCGATGTCCGCGTTGACCATCCGCTCGACCTCTTCAAGCTGCTCATCGCCGAGCGAGCCGGTGTGGGAAAAGTCGAAGCGAAGCTTCTCATCATCCACCAGCGAGCCTTTCTGCTGAACGTGCTCACCCAGCACCGCGCGGAGCTTGTGGTTCATCACGTGCGTGGCCGTGTGGTTGGCCATGATCTTCTCGCGGCGGGGGGCATCGACCTTCAGCTCGATCTCTGTGCTGCCATCGGTCTCGATGTGGCCCTGCTCGACGACGCCCAGGTGGAAGAGCACCTCGCCGGCGCGGAACATGTCGGTGACGTGGACGGTGCCGGTGGGCGTCGAGATCATCCCGTGATCGCTCACCTGGCCGCCGGCTTCTGCGTAGAACGGCGTCTTGCCGAGGATGATGGCGACCTGCTCGCCTTCCTCGGCGCGCTCGACGGTTTCATACCCCTCCTCCGTGCGGCGGTAGACGCGGCAGGTGGTGGTCACGGCCGCCTCACAGGTGGTGTAGCCGAGGAACTCCGTGCGCTGCGGGCTGTCGCGCTGGACGATCTCGACCAGCGCCGCGGTGTCATCCCCCCTGTCCGCCCCCGCGCGGGCGCGCTGCCGCGCGGCGTCCATCAGCTCGTGAAATCCCTCGACATCGACCGTCATCCCCCGTTCCTCAGCCATCACCTGCGTCAGGTCCAGCGGAAAGCCGTAGGTGTCGTGAAGCTTGAAGGCGTCGGCGGCGGAGATGCGGGGCGTGTGCTTTGCCCTTTGCCTGATCAGAGTCTTCTGGCCAGCCACATCACGCGGGATTTGGATCCTTTCAACTCCATCGTTGGTGGGTGTGCTGATGACTACCTTTGAGTCCTTTATTGCAATGAATTGTCCGTGCTTGTCCAGCCCTCTACTTGGTCCGCTCTGAGTGAAAGTTTGATCGCCCATGATCGCTCGTGCAATCGCTCCTAGCGCCGCCTCCTCAAACAGCGCAATCCCCCTCTCCAGCGTCCTCCCAAAGCTCTCCTCCTCCTCGCGAATGACGGCCGCGACGTGCGCCGGATTCTTCTTCAGCTCCGGGAACGCCTCGCCCATCGTCTCCACCACCGTCGGCGTCAACCGGTGCAGGAACGGCTCCTTGACGCCCAGCGTCTGGTAGCCGTGGCGCACCGCCCGGCGGAGGATGCGCCGCAGCACATAACCCCGGCCGTCGTTGCTCGGCGTCGCCCCATCCGTCAGCGCGAAGGTCAGGCAGCGGATGTGGTCGGCGATGACTCGGTAGGCCATGTCCACCTTCCCGGCCGGGGAATCATCGAGCTTGCCACCGTAGCCGGGGGCGCCGGTGACCTCACGGATCGCGGCGAAGAGGGGTGTGAAGATGTCGGTATCGTAGTTCGAGTTCTTGCCCTGGAGCACGGCCGTGACGCGCTCAAAGCCCATGCCCGTATCAACGTGCTTCGCCGGCAGGGGCGTGAGCTTCCCGCTGGCGGCGCGGTTGAACTGGATGAACACCAGGTTCCAGATCTCCATCACCCGCGGATCGCCGGCATTCACCAGCGATTTGCCCTTGCCATCGGGGGTGAGGTCGATGTGGATCTCGCTGCACGGCCCGCACGGGCCGGTGTCGCCCATTTCCCAGAAGTTGTCCTTCTTCCCGAAGAAGTGAATGTGGTCGTGGCGGATGTCCGTCACGCCGCGCCACAAGTCGGCGGCTTCGCCGTCGGGTTCCAGCCCGTCGGCGCTGTCCCCGCCGAAGACGGTCACGTGCAGGCGGGACTTGTCGAGCTTCCACACCTCCGTCAGCAGCTCCCAGGCCCAGGCGATCGCCTGCTTCTTGAAGTAGTCCCCGAAGGACCAGTTGCCGAGCATCTCGAAGAACGTGTGGTGGTAGGTGTCCTTGCCGACATCTTCGAGGTCGTTGTGCTTGCCTCCGGCGCGGATGCACTTCTGGGTGTTCACCGCGCGGCGGTAGTCGCGCGTGCCCGTCGCCAGGAACACGTCCTTGAACTGGTTCATCCCCGCGTTGGTGAAGAGGAGGGTGGGGTCGTCGTGGGGGACGACGGGCGAGGAGGGCACGAAGGTGTGCTTGTGCAGGCGGACGAAGTAGTCCAGGAACTGCTGGCGGATGTCGCGGCTGGTGAGCATGGTGCGGTCACGCGGGGGGAGGGTCACGGCTTGCCGAAAAGCCCGCCACGGCGGCGGCCCCGGCCACGCCAAGGCAAACCGGGCAGTATACCGCCGGGCCCCATCCGTCGCAGCCGTCGTAAACTTAGGTAAGATAATCCCAGACGGGTGCCATGCCCTCGTCCTCGTGGGCATGGGGCCGCGGGTGGTCGATTCCGCCGCGGCTCACGGGCAAGCAGAGCCTTGCCCATGGCACCCGGCCCTGGATGTTTCCCCATGCCATCCATCTGCCTTTACTTCCAGATGCACCAACCGCTGCGGCTTCGGCGGTACAGCGTGTTCGACTCCGGCGAGGATTACTTCGACGTCGACCGCAACACCCACCTCCTCGAGCGCGTCACGGAGAAGTGTTACCTCCCGGCCACGGAAATCCTGCTCGATCTCGTCCGCGTGCATGAGGGCGACTTCCGCTTCGCCTTCTCCATCACCGGAATCCTTCTGGATCAGCTCGAGCAGCACGCCCCCAAAGTCATCGAGCTGCTCCAGAAACTCGCCGCCACAGGATGCGTCGAGTTCCTCTCCGAAACCTACCACCACAGCCTGGCGTTTCTCTACAGCCGCGACGAGTTCAAGGCCCAGGTCGAGGCCCACCGCCGCAAGATCGACGCCCTCTTCCGCCAGAACCCCACCGTCTTCCGCAACACGGAACTGACCTACAACAACGAGATGGCCCACTACCTGGCCGCCTTCGGACGCTATCGCGGGATCCTCACCGAAGGCGCCGATCACGTCCTCAAAGGCCGCTCACCCAACGTCCTCTACCGTCCCAAGGGGCAACCGGCCGACGACGCCCCGCCGATCAAGCTCCTGCTCAAGAACTATCGCCTCAGTGACGACATCGCCTTCCGCTTCTCCAACACGCAGTGGGGCGAGTACCCCCTCACACCGAAAAAGTTCACCCGCTGGATCAACGAGATCAACGAAGACCACCGCCCGGATGAGGGCGTTCCCGCCGCCTCCAGCCTCGCCCCCGGAAATGTGTGCAACCTCTTCATGGACTTCGAGACCTTCGGCGAACACCAGTGGAAGGAAACGGGCATCCTCGACTTCCTCCGCGAGTTCCCGCAGACGTTCCTCGACGGCCCGCCCACCGCCAACGACTTCCGCACCCCCAGCGAGTGCATCGAGTCGTTCCCGGCCGCGGACGTCTACGACGTCCCCCACATGATCTCCTGGGCGGACACCGAACGCGACCTCTCCGCCTGGATCGGAAACGCCATGCAGTCCAACGCGCTGCACGAGCTCTACAAGCTCGAACGCCCGATCAAGGAATCGGGTGATGCCCAGGCCCTGGCCGACTGGCGCAACCTCACCGCCAGCGACCACTTCTATTACATGTGTACGAAGTACTTCGCCGATGGGGATGTCCACAAGTACTTCAACCCGTACGAATCGCCCTACGATTCGTACATCAACTTCATGAACGTGCTGGACAACCTCCGCACCCGGGTGGCCGCCCCCGGAGCGGGGGTGATGTAGGCGGACCAACGCGCCGGGTGCCACTGGCGGCTTGTCCGCCAGTGTGACCTTACCAAGGTTCCGACCAAGACCGGGTGCCATGGGCTAAGGCTTTGCTTGCCCGTGCAGTCCCCCGCTCCTCTCTCCGCCTTACCCCCGCTCAGCCGATTCCCGACAGCCTCACGCTCCCCCGCCTCTAGAATAAACAGGCGCGCACCCCGCGATCAGGAGGCTCTTCCTTGGCTGAGCATGACGCCGTCCCGCGGATGACCGAACCCACCGGCCGCGTCATCGCCCGCTGCGTCGCGGTGCTCACCATCTTCGCAAGCGTGGCGGTCCTCTACGTCGCGCGGGCGCTCCTGATCCCCATCGTGGCGGCCATCCTCCTGGCGCTGCTCTTCAAACCCGTCGTCCGGTTTTTCTGGTCGCGGCGGGTTCGGCCGGTCTTCACCGCCTCCATTATCGTTGTGGGTCTGACCGCCCTCGTTCTGGGCCTGCTCTACCTTGTCGTTGATCCCATCAGCACCTGGATCGAGGAGGCCCCCAAGCACACCGAGCAGCTCGAACAGAAGCTCGAATCCTTCAAGATGCCCTTCCGGAAGTTCACCGAGGTGACCGAGCGCCTCGACGAGGCCGCCAACGTCGCCGGCGAAAAGGGCTACGTACAGCCCGTTGAGCTGCGCTCCGGCGGGCTGGCCTCGGCTGTCTTCAGCCAGACGACCGGCGTGCTAATCGGCATCGTCACCACCCTCATGCTCACGTTCTTCCTGCTGGCCGCCTCCGATGAGTTCCTCAACGCCCTGGTCGAGCTGATCCCCCGCTTCCCCGACAAAAAGGCAGCCGTCGAGGCCTTCCGGGAACTTGAGCGCGATGTCTCGGCGTACCTGGTCGTGCGCACCGCCATCAATATCGTCCTCGGAATCGCCACCGCCGGGGTCATGTGGGCGCTCGAAGTTCCGCAGCCGGTCTTCTGGGGCATTCTCGCGGCGATCTTCAACTACATCCCTTACCTCGGCCCGGCGATCGTGACGGCTTTCATCGCAATCTCTTCCATCATCGCCTTCGACTCGCTCGGTGAGGCGGCCATGCCCCCCTTTGCCTTCCTCACGCTCAACTTCATCGAGGGCATGATCCTCTGCCCTGTCATCTTCGGGAAGCGCCTTCGCCTCAACCCCGTGGTGGTGTTCATCTCGCTGATGTTCTGGGGGTGGCTGTGGGGCATCGCCGGGGCGTTCATGGCCGTACCGCTGACGGTGTGCATCCGCATCGCCCTGGACCGTATCGCGCCCCTTCGACCCTACGGCCGATTCCTTGTCTCCCGCGGCGACCGCCCCACCACCGAACGCCCCGCGCCGACGCCAGACACCCAGCCGACCGTCAACGTCCCCCCCACCATCACCTCCGGGTGACTACGCTGGCGGTCATGCGCCCGACACCCCGCCTGTAGTTTGTAGTTTCCCCCGCTTGCAAACCTTCCCCGGCGCGGCTACAAGAACGGGCCGTCGGACAAGTGCGTGAACGATGTTCCGCACTGGCGGCGTCGATGTCATCGGGCATCGAGAAGAGGCCGGCCTTTGCGCCGGGATCAGGGATATCTTCCCACTTCACAGGCACTTACCAAGGAGTCACCCCATGACCATGCTGATCGGAGAGGCGCTCGTCGGCGACGGAAACGAGATCGCGCACATTGACCTGCTCATCGGCGACAAGGCCGGACCCGTCGGTCACGCCTTTGCCGATGCCCTCGCCGGCGGACAGTCGGCCGGGCACACCAACCTCATGGCCGTGCTCACCCCCAACCAGCTCGTCAAGCCCGCCACCGTCCTCATCACCAAGGTCACCCAGAAGGGCATGAAGCAGGCCGTCCAGATGTTCGGCCCGGCGCAGGCGGCGGTCGCCAAGGCCGTCGCCGATTCGGTGGCCGAGGGCGTCATCCCTAAAAACAAGTGCGAGGAGTGGGTCATCATCTGCGGCGTGTTCATTCACCCGGCCGCGGAAAACGACACCAAGATCTACGACTTCAACTACGAAGCCACCAAACTCAGCATCGCCCGTGCCGTCAAGGGCGAGCCTACCGCCGACCAGATGGTCGCCATCAAGGATTCGGCCAAGCACCCCTTCAGCCCGAAGTAATCGGACCAGCGGTTCACCGAAGTTCCATCAGCGGCGGCTCCCGGCAGGGGGCCGCCGCTTTTCTATTCAATGGGGCGGGCGTCCCGCCCGTCTTCCTTCGTCCGATAAACACTTTCACAAAAATAATTTAGGTGTTTGGGGGCTGTTGGGTTTGGCCCATCCCCGATCGGTGGTATCGTTGGGTGAGCAAGGTTCATCCTTGGAGCTTCCGCCATCGGGCCGCAGGGTGTCGGCCCGCTGGAAAGTGGTTCGGGGCTGCCTTGGCGCACACGATGGTCACGCAGAGCCACGACATCATCGGACGGATCACCCCGGATGCCGAGGCGCCGCCCCCGCGCCGCGCGCGCCGCTGGCGGGTGGGTCTGTCGCCGTCGCTGGGCGACCAAAGGGCGCTGAAGCTGGTAGGCCGTGAGGCATCGCGTCTCCAGCCTCGGCCGAACGTGATTGAACCGATCCGCCAGGCGACCGACCCGCGGTGGGTGCTGGCGATCCGCGTCGCCCAGGCGCTCGACGGACCGATCCTTCGGCCGGAACGGCGCGAGCGCCTCCTGCGGGTGGGGAAGGTGCTCGGGCTGTCGCCGTTCGACACCAATCTCGTCATCGCCATCATTCAGGACCGCGCCCGCCGGGGCATCGCCCCCCTGCAATGCGCCCGGGCCTGCACGTCGCAGCTGGAGATGGTCCCCCTGCCTGTGCGCGGGGGCGACCGCGAAGCGCGGGCCGCCCGCGCCTGGCGGATCACGACGATCGTCGCGTGTCTGATCACCGCGGAGCTGCTCCTGCTGGTGACGGTGCTGGGATGAGACGAGCCGGCCGTCCCTGGACCATCCATTCAAAAAACAGGGGAGCCTGCGCCTATAATCGCGCATCAGGGGTGCGCGCATGGTCTACTTCGCTGAAAAATGGTGGCATACGGATCCGGAGTCGGGGAAGGTGGTCTGTACGCTGTGTCCGCGGGAGTGTCACATCCCCGAAGGGGGCAGGGGGTTCTGCTTTGTGCGCGCGAACGTCGGGGGAAAGCTCGCCCTGACGACGTACGGGCGATCGAGCGGGTTCTGCATTGATCCGATCGAGAAAAAGCCCCTGGCGCACTTTCTGCCGGGGACGGCGGTATTGTCGCTGGGCACGGCCGGTTGCAACCTGGGGTGCAAGTTCTGCCAGAACTGGGACATCTCGAAGAGCCGGGAGATGGACACCCTGGCCGGTTCAGCCGGTCCCGAGGAGATCGTGGAGGCCGCGAATCGCACCGGGTGCCGGAGCATCGCCTTTACATACAACGACCCGGTGATATGGGCTGAATACGCCATCGACATCGCGAAGGTCGCCCGGCGGGAGGGGATCAAGACGGTAGCGGTCACGGCCGGTTACATGAATCCCGATGCGAGGCGGGAGTTTTACCAGTGGATGGACGCGGCGAACGTCGATCTCAAGGCGTTTACCGAGACTTTCTACAGGAAACTGACGCAGACGCACCTTCAGCCGGTACTGGACACGCTGGTGTACCTCAAACGGGAGACGAATGTCTGGTTTGAGATCACCAACCTGATGATTCCGGGGGAGAACGACTCGGAGGATGAGACGCGGGCGATGTGTGAGTGGATCGTGAAGGAGCTTGGCCGGGAGGTTCCGGTGCATTTCACCGCGTTTCATCCGGATTTCAAGATGATGGACCACCCGCCGACACCGCAGGTGACGCTGCTGCGGGCGCGGGAGATCGCGATGTCTTGCGGGATACACTTCGCCTATGTCGGCAACACGCATCACAAAGAGGGGGACAGCACGTGGTGCCCATCGTGCGGGGCGCTGCTGATTGAGCGGGATTGGTATGAGCTTGGCCGGTACGACCTCGTTCGGAACTGGTGCGGGCGGTGCGGGGCAGTCATTCCGGGGGTGTTCGAGGATGCACCGGGCGACTGGGGGCGCAAGCGGGTGCCGGTCCGCATCGTGTCGAAGCGCGACTTCATCGCGCCCTCGATTGAAGGGCGGTGAAGGTTCCAGCTCCTAAGTGATTGCAAACGCACGGAATAAGCTCCGTCCAGGCCGAGCATTATCGAGTATCCGTAGATTCTTCTTGGTTCCGCGGGAGATTCTGCAATAATGGGCGGGGCGATTGACATGTCAGGAGGGGGGCGGCGCGCCGTGGTCGCGCCCGGTGTGTCGGCGGGCTGAGGATTTCACATCCAGACCCATACATCCAGGAAAGGAGACAAGCGCATGAGAGGCATGATTACGGGCAAGGTTCTGGCGGGGATGGCTGCGGGAACGCTGCTGGCCGCGTCGCCCGCGTTGGCGGGGATTAAGTTTTTCGCCACGATCGACGAAAGCCAGGAGGTTCCCGTTCGCGGATCGGATGCCACGGGCACGGCTTTGCTGGAACTCAACGACGACAAGACGGCCCTGTCGATTCATATCGTGATCGAGGGGCTGGACTTCGACGGCCTGCAGACGCCCGACGACGCACTGGACAACGTCACCGGCCTGCACATCCACCGGGCCCCGGCCGGGGTGAACGCCGGCGTCGTCTTTGGAATGATCGGCCCCAGCCATGACACCCACGGCGACTTCCACCTGGAGATTGACGGACTGACGGCCACGATCACCACCGTCTGGCGTGAGGATGAGGGCAACAACACCACGCTCACCGACGAACTTCCGTTCCTGTTCACCCAGGGGCTGTACATCAACGTCCACACCCAGCAGTGGACGGGCGGCGAGATCCGGGGCCAGATCGTCCCGGAACCGGCGTCGCTGGCGCTGTTGGGGCTTGGAAGCCTGATTGCGCTGCGACGGAGGCGAACGAACGCCTGACCTCCATCCCGGCGGACGAAACCGACTCTCAACCGCAGGTCTCGTGCCCTATGGCACGAGACCTGCTTATGTTTCGTCCCGGCCCCCCAGGTTGCCACGCCCGACAACCGACGGGTGAGTACTTTTCATGGTTCGACTGTGCGCCGCGGGCGTTGACCCTCCGCAGACCGTGAGGTAAAATCATTGAAGGATTTAGGGGATTCCCGGCCGGTTCCGGCCGGGCGTTCAGCGTCGAAAAGTGAGGCTCGAATCAAATGTGGGAGGTGTTTCATGCGCGGCCATTCATGGCATGGCAAGGAAGGCTTCGGACGGCGTCTTGTCGGTCGTTCTGTTCGGCGATCCACTGGGTTCGGGCGGGCTTGCCCGTCGCGGCGTGAATCAGCGGCGGTGCTGCTCGAGAGCCTCGAACCGCGTGTGCTGCTTTCGGGCGTCAATGCCACGATCTTCGAAGGCGCGAACCTCTTCTCAGACGGTCCCGCGAAGGGATTGAGCGAGAATTACATCTCCGCAGATCCCGCGGCCGACTACATCGCCCCCAACGGTGCGTTGGCTTCAGCCAATGCGTACGCCGCCGCGCTCAATCAGGCGGTGGGCATGACCGAGTCGATCCGCATCGACTTCAACGCCCTGGCTGCTCATCCCGGATCCACCGCCACCGGCGGCATTGCCGCAGCGGCGATGTCCGGCGTCCGATCCCCCGGCCTGAACCTGGCGACGCTCGGACCGGTCGCCTTCGCCGACGGCATCCAGGGCGTCAACCTTCCGCAGCCCCAGCTCCTGCCCGCGTCCGATCCCCGCAGTGACAACCTCAATCCGTCCGGCGGTTCCGCGTTCGGCGCGCGCACCGGCGCCACCACGTTCTACATCGAGAACAATCCCGCCGGGCCGAACGTGGACTTCCTCGACCCGATCGGCTCCTCCACCGGACAGGCCTTCAACCTCACACCCTTCCGAGTCCTCTCGAGCAGCCTCGGAGGGCTGATTGACGACGGCTTGGCGCCCGGTTCGCTCGCGGGCGACCTCACTCCCGATTTCATCCCCTTTGAAGCGGCCGTGGGCGCCGGTAGCCAATTCACCGCACGCACCGCTTCGATCACGCTCGAGTTCTTCGATCGATCCAACATGGGCGTGCAGCCGGACGATGACCTCGTCGCCCGCTACCAGCTCTTCGATGACACCGTGACGCTCCCCTCCGTCGAGTCCCCCCCGATGCGCGAGGAGAACTTCAACCACGACATCGGCAACCACGCCGGCCCCATCGGCGTGGATGACGTCAACGATGCCACCGACGGTCTGCTGCTCCTGGGCGGAGAACTCCGTAACGCCCGCGCCACCCTGACGTGGACGGAAGTGGACGGCGACGATGCGATGGCCGGCTTCCAGCCCTCCGGCCGGTTCACCTGGGACATCGACTTCACGGCGGACGTCGTCTGGGACGAGGGCAAACTTTTCGACGACGGCCTGCTCGACGAGTTCATCGGCTCCGTCGGCGCCAACTGGAGAAACATCCCCTTCAATCTCAACAGCGACGGCACCTTTGACCTGCTCGGGGCGCTCGATGATGTCGGCGTCGATGGGACCGTGGTGGATGTCTCGGCCGCGGCGCCCGATGGCGTCGATGCCGGCGGATGGGACTTCCTTCTCGAGTCCGCCCCGGGCCACCCACTCAGTTCGGACTATGACTACGACGCCTTCGGAGGCGCTCCCGGCTGGCCCACCGGCTCGGGCGCGAACGATGTCTCGTTCGTCTTCCGAACTCCCGTGATCGAACCCGCCGCCAAGATCGAAATCACACCCGACGACACCAATCAGATCGGCGATCCCCACACCTTTACCGTCACCGTCATGCAGGATGACGGACTCGCCATCGGCGCGCCCGGCGGCGACGCCTTCGACGGCTTCGGCCCCGCAGCCAACGAAACCGTCACCGTCACGCTCGACGGGATCAACGGCGCGGTCCCCGACCTGATCTCCCCCGATGACCTCGCCCCCGCCGACCCCACCCTCGTCGTCGGCGTCACCGATGCCAACGGGCAGTTCCAGGTCACCTTCTCCTCCATCACCACCGGGCAGGTCATCGGCTCGGCCTCGGCCAATGTCGTCGTCGGCGCGGAAGTGTTCGCCGTCGAGACCGACGGCTTGGGCGACAACTCCGGCCCGGCCACTAAGACCTTCGTCGATGCCAAGATCGTCATCGACGCCGACGCCACCAACCAGGTCGGCGACCCCCACACCTTCACCGCCACCGTCTTCGTCGATGATGGAACCGGCACCGACGCCGACGGTGTGATGGGCAGCTACGATGCGGTCGGCGCGGGTGAAAGCGTTTCGATCTCCCTTGTCGATTCCAACGGCGCGGTGAGCGTCCCCTCGACCCCGCTGGCGGGCCTGACGGACGCGAACGGGCAGTTCGAGGTGACCTTCACCTCCTTCAGCGGCGGCGTGGTCATTGGAAGCGCCACCACCACCGTCACCGTCGATGGCGTCGTGATGATGCGCACCACCGATGGCAGCGAAACCGTCATCGGAAGCGGCGTGTTCAACAGCGATGAGGCGGAGAAGGTGTTCGTCGATGCCAAGATCACCATTGGGCCTGATGGTGTGAACCCCGTGGGCGATCCCCACACCTTCACCACCATCTTCTGGGTCGATGACGGCAGCGGCACCGACCTCGATGGCGAAATGGGCAACTTCGACCGCGTCCAGGGCGCCGACATCACCGTCACGATCTCGAACCATGACGGCGCGGTGGCGGATCCGGCCGGCCCCTTCATCGGTGTGACGGATGCCGATGGCGAGTTCGATGTCACCTTCACCTCGCTCACCGAGGGCACGAACATCGGCACCGCCACCGGTTCGATCCTGGTCGGCGGCGTGCTGCTGACCCGGACGACCGACGGGAGCGAAACCGTCACCGGTTCGGGCGTCTTCAACAGCGACGCGGCTGAGAAGATCTGGGTCGATGAGCCGCAGATCGACATCGAGAAGTTCGTCAAGGTCGTCCCGGATGAGGGCGGTGGGGAAGGCCTCACGCCCGGATTCTGGAAGACCCACTCCCGCTACGGCCCGGCCCCCGAAGCCGGGTGGGACGACACCGGTTACGACCCCGATGACGACTTCAACACCGTCTTCGGCGTGACGGATGTCGACGCCCCGACACTCATTGAAGCGCTCGATCGCGGCGGCGGGGGGCTCCATGCTCTTGGACGCCACGCGACCGCGGCCCTGCTCAACGCCGCCAACCCCAACGTCGACTACGCCTTCACCGTTGACGAAGTCATCGCCCTGACCCAGGCGGCCTACGCCTCGGGCGATCCGCAGCTCATCGAGGACACCAAGAACAGCTTCGCCATTCAGAACGAACTGGGGGCGGACCTGGATACGCCGGCCAACGGCGGAGGTGGCGGGGGTGTTATCGGCTTCGGCGAGGATGCCGACGAGGCGCCCGGCATCGAGGCGCAGCTCGGCGATCAGGTCATGTTCACCTATTTCGTCTCCAACCCCGGCGAGGTTCCCCTGACCAACGTGGTGGTTGTGGATGACAACGCGACCCCCGACGATCCCGGTGACGACTTCAATCCCGATCCCGTCCTCGACAGCGGCTTCAACGTCGGCGACGACAACATCGACGGGCTGCTCGATCCGGATGAAGTCTGGCTGTACACCTGGATGATCGTCGCGGATGAAACCGGGCAGTTCACCAACATCGCGAAGGTGACCGGCGAGTCCGTCAGCACCGGACAGATGGTCATGGATGACGACCCGGCCAACTACTTCGTCGACGAACTTCCCCCGCCCCCGCCCTCCAACGGCGAAGGCCTCACCCCCGGTTTCTGGAAGCAGCCGCACCACTTCATCCACTGGATCGGCTATGCCACCAACCACAGCTTTGACTCGGTCTTCGGCGTGACGAGTTCCAACAGCCCGACGCTCCTCCAGGCGCTCGACGCCAAGGGCGGCGGTGAGTTCGCCCTCCAGCGCCACGCCGTCGCGGCCCTGCTCAATGCGGCCAGCCCGGAAGTCTCCTACGCCTACACCACCGCGCAGATCATCGCCATCGTCCAGCAGGCCTACGCCTCGGGCGACTTCGAGTCGGCCAAGAACCTCTTCGAAGCTCAGAACGAACTGGGCAACGACACGATCGGCGGGGACGACGACGCGAAGATCGCCGCGGACCAGAACGTGGACATCCTCCTTGACACCGCCGTCAAGCCCGTGAAGACCTTGGCTGACGCCAAGCGCGGCAGACGCTGATCCGCGATCCCGCGCGGGTTCACCTGCGCCGTTTGACAACCTTCCAACCATTGCCAGGCCGCCGGTCGACACGACCGGCGGCCTTTTTCTTCCCGCACCTCGACCCGACTTGCACACCCGAACCAAATCCCCGATAAACCGCCCCTCACAAACTTTGATCCACCCCCGGCAACCCAGGGAACCACCGATGGAAACCACGCTCATTATTTTCAAGCCCGATGCCGTCCAGCGAGGACTGATCGGCCGGATTCTTGCCCGCTTCGAGGACAAGGGTCTTCAGGTCGTCGGCCTCAAGCTCATGCTCATCTCCCAGGAGCTCGCCGCACAACACTACGAAGCGCACAAGGCCCGGCCGTTCTACCCCGGTCTGGTGAAGTTCATGACCAGCGCGCCCGTGGTGGTGCTGGCGCTGCGCGGGAAGAACGCGATCGCCATCGCCCGCAAGATGATGGGCGCCACCTTCGGCTCGAACGCCGAGGCGGGGACGATCCGCGGGGACTTGGGCGTGAGCAACTCGTTCAACCTGATCCACGGGTCGGACAGCCCCGAAGCCGCCGCGCGCGAGCTTGAACTGTTCTTCAAGCCCGGTGAACTGCTCGACTATGGCCGGGCCATTGAACCTTGGATTTATGACCTTTCGGGCGTCAAGGCGGAATAGCGACGGCGGGGGGAGTTTCCCCTAAAATCCCCTCATGCCGCGCACGCGTATCCCAATCCGGCCGACGGGGGCTGTGATGCTCTTGTGCACCGCCCTCGCCGCCGCGCTTCTGCTGGCTCCCGGCTGCGGACGACCCGCCGACCGCACCCCCGATGGCCGCGTGATCGTCACCTACTGGGAAAAGTGGCCGGGGTTCGAGGCTGAGGCGATGCAGGCGGTCGTTGACGATTTCAACGCCTCTCAGGATCGCATCTTCGTCACCATGACGAACATCAGCCAGATCGAACAGAAACTGCTGTTGGCAACCGCCGGGGGCAATCCGCCGGACGTTTCGGGGCTGTGGTCTCACCTGGTGAACGTGTACGCGGAGAAGGGGGCGCTGATTCCGCTGGACCGCTGGGTCGAGGAGGCGGGGATCACGCGGGAAGACTACATCCCGGTGATCTGGGATCTCTGCCGGCACCGCGGTTTCATCTGGGCGCTTCCGACAACCCCCGCCACGCTCGCGCTGCACTGGAACAAGGACATGTTCCGCGAGGCGGGGCTGGACCCGGACAAGCCTCCGCGTTCGCTGGCGGAGTTCGAGGCGATGAACGAGCGGCTGACGAAGGTCCGGCTGCGCCGCGGCGGGGAGACGGTGGTCGTCCGCTACGACGAGCTGACCGACGAGGAGAAGCAGGCCAAGCAGTTCGAGATCCTTCAACTCGGCCACAGCCCCAACGAGCCCGGCTGGTACCGCGAGATGTGGGGCTACTGGTTCGGCGGAGAGCTGTGGGACGGTGAAAGCGTCATCACCACCGCCTGTGAAGAGAACATCGACGCCTACACCTGGTACGAAAGCTACCCCAAACGCTTCGGCGTGCGAAACCTGCTCAACTTCGGGGACTCGTTCGGCAACTTCGCCTCGCCGCAGAACGCGTTTCTGGCTGGAAAGGTGGCGATGGTGCTCCAGGGCGTGTGGATGTACAACTTCATCGACAAGTTCGCGCCGCACATGGACTGGGGCGCCGCGCCCTTTCCCTCAGCGGACCCCGCCCGCCTCAAGGACGTGACGATCATCGAGTGCGATCTGCTGGTCATCCCCTACGGCGCGAAACACCCCGAAGAGGCCTGGGAGTTCATCCGGTTCGTCAACACGCAGGCGGCCCTTGAAAAACTCAACCACGGCCAGCGCAAGTTCACCCCCCTCCGCAAGGTCAGCGAGGGGTTTCTTGAGAATCACCCCAATCCCTACATCCGCACCTTCATGGACCTGGCCTACAGCGAAAACGCCCTCTACGTCCCGCGCTGCACCGTCTGGAACGAGTACAAGGACGAGATGATCGCCGCCGGGGATAAGATCTTCACGCTGGCCGCCACCCCCACCCAGGCGCTTGAGCACGTCGAAACCCGCATGCAGTGGAAGCTCGACCGCGTGCTGCGCCGCTGGGAGCTGGTCAAGGACGAGCGCCTTTCGGAGTGGGCTGAGCGATGACCCGCGGCGAGCGTCGCAACCTCGCGGTCGGCCTGACGTTCATCAGCCCCTGGCTGATCGGCTTTTTCGCGTTCACGCTCTACCCCGTCCTGGCATCGCTCTATTACGCCTTCTGCGATTACGATGTACTCACCCGGCCGGTCTGGATCGGGACGCTCAACTTCCAGGACATGGTGACGGACGATGTGTTCTGGAAATCCCTTTACAACACCCTCTACTACACCGCTTTCGCCGTGCCCCTGGGGCTGGTGCTCTCTTTGATGGTCGCGGTGCTGCTCAATCAGTCGGCGCGGGGTCGCAGCGTGTTCCGCACGCTCTTTTTCATGCCCTCGATCGTGCCCCTGGTCGCCGTGGCCATGATCTGGCTTTGGATGTTCAACGGGAGCTTCGGGCTGCTCAACCAGGCGCTGGCGCTCGTGGGCATCCGCGGACCGAACTGGCTCAACGATGAAGCCTGGGTCAAGCCCTCACTGGTGCTGGCGGGGCTGTGGCAGACCGGCGGAACGATCGTGATCTTTCTGGCGTCCCTGCAGGATGTGCCCCGCTCGCTCTACGAATCGGCCGACCTCGACGGCGCCCCCGCCTGGCGGAAGCTCTGGCATATCACCATTCCGCTCATTTCCCCGGTGATCTACTTCAACCTCATCATCGGCATCATCAACGCGCTTCAGATGTTCGTGATCCCCTTCGTCATGTTCAAGACCACCGGCGGGCCCAACCGTTCGGGCTTCTTCTACGCCGTCTACCTCTACCAGAACGCCTTTCAGTACAACCAGATGGGCTATGCCTGCGCCCTGGCGTGGGTGCTGTTTCTCCTGATCCTCCTGACCACCGCCGCGGCGACGCTGCTGACCCGCCGCCACATCTATTACGCGGGAGGATGACGTCGTGAAGCGAAAACCCCTCCAGACCCTGGCGGTTTACCTTCTGCTCCTGGGCGGCTCGGCCGTGTTCATGCTGCCGCTGGTGTGGATGGTCGCCACGGCCGTAAAACCGATCGACCAGACCATGACCGTGCCCCCCGTCTGGGTTCCCTATCAGTGGTATGCGCAAGTGGACGGCCAAAGCCTCGCGGTGGATCGCGTGGGGAATGATCCGCTCTCTCCCGGAAGCGTGATCGTCGTCGCCGAGGAAACCGGCGAGCGGATGATCGTGCCCGAGGGGGCGATGACCTGGCGCGTCGCGCCCCGCTGGGAGAACTTCCACCTGGCGATCGAGGCGATGGGCAGCTTCTGGCGCTACTTTGGAAACACGGTCCTCCTCGCGGTGTTGACGGTGATCGGGACAGTGTGCTCAAGCGCCGTCGCGGCGTACGGCTTCTCACGCATCGACTGGCCGGGGAGGGACAAGCTTTTCATCCTCGCGCTGGCGACCATGATGGTCCCCTTCCCCGTCCTGATGGTTCCGCTCTACAGCCTCTTCCGTGCGTTGGGTTGGATCGGCACGCTTCAACCGCTGTGGGTGCCCACCTTCTTCGCCATCCCTTTCAACGTATTCCTGCTGCGCCAGTTCTTCCGCACCATCCCCGCCGACCTCTCCGACGCCGCGCGCATCGACGGATGCGGCGAGTTCCGCATCTTCTTCCAGGTGATTCTGCCGCTGGCGCGGCCGGCGCTGGTGGTCGTAGCGGTGCTCCAGTTCCTCGCGACGTGGAACGACTTCCTTGGCCCGCTGATTTTCCTCACCGACCAGGAAGACTTCACCCTCGCCCTCGGACTCCAAGCCTACCAGAGCAGGCAAGGCGGCACGGAGTGGCACTACCTCATGGCCGCGAGCACGCTGGTGGTCCTGCCGGTGGTCATCCTCTTCTTCGTCGCCCAGAAAGCGTTGATCGAAGGCATCTCCATGACGGGGTTGAAGGGATGAGCGCTATTGCCGATTGAAGATTGAAGAACCTCCCCCACTGGCAACTCCTCCCGACTCCAGACCCAAGACTCCAGACCCAAGACCCAGGCCTCCTCATGCCCAACCTGATCCTCCCCGTCGCTGTTCATAACGCCATCGTCCAGGCCGCGTATCGCCAGCGCGGTTTTACCGCGGACGAGGCTGCCCAGGCCGCCCGTTTCTGCGAGATGGCCGCCTGGCACGGGATCAAGACCCACAACGCGCTCAAGGCCCTGCACCTGGATGACCACTTCGGTTCTGGGAATAAGGCGAATCCCGGCTGCGTTCCGGGCGCGACGATCATCAAGAAGCCCTCCAAGTTCCCCGCAACCGCCAAGTGGAACGCGAACAAAAAGCTCGGCCAGGCCGTCGCCTTCGAGGCCATGGAAACCTGCATGAAGCTGGCCGACCAGTACGGTGTGGGCATCGTCAGCGTCGATCAGGCCTTCCACTACCTCTGGGGCGGCGGGTACGTCATGGACGCCGCCAAGAAAGGCTACATCGCCTACACCAACTGCACGGCCGCGCTCGCGGAGGTCGTCCCCTTCGGGGGGAAGTTTCCGACGCTCGGGACCAACCCCCACTCCTGGGGCTTCCCCACCACCGAGGCCATCGGCTACCCCATCGTCATCGACTGGGCCACCTCGACCGTCGCGATGGGCCGCGTCCAGCAGTTCTTGCGCGAAGGCAAACAGCTCCCCCCCGGCGCGGCCGTGGACAAGGACGGCAACGTCACCCAGGATCCCGCCCAGGTCGCCGCCCTCCTCCCCTTCGGCGCGCACAAGGGCTACGGCCTGTCGCTCATCAATGAACTGGTCGCCGCGCTCATCGGCGGGTCGCTCCCCACCATCCGCTGCCGGCCGGAGGTTGCGTCCAAGCTCCCCGGCGGGGGGCGCGATGAAAAGCTCACCCCGAGCTTCTTCTTCCAGGTCAACCACCCCGAAGCCCTGAGCTGCGGCCACTTCGCCGCCGGGCGCAACCAGCAGACCAACCTCAAAGCCGTCCTCGACGACATCCTCGGCCACGGCAACGACCCGTGCCTTCTTCCCGGCGAAGTCGAACACCGCGCCGCGGTCGAAAGCGAAAAGGCGGGCGGCCTGATCTTCACGGAGGCGGAAATCGCCGAGTTCGAGAGGATCGCGAAGGAGGTAGGCGTGCCGATGGATCGGGGGCGGCTGGGGGCGTGGGGGTAGATTTAGAGAAGAGCCCTTGCGCAAGCGGAGCCGACAATGGGAGAGTCAAGAGAGATCCAGCGAAGACGCGCCAGATTCAGACGTCGCTATCGCGACGCTTACGCAACTCTTAATGGAATTCTCTTCAGTGAGGATCCGATCCACATCAGTTTTGGCGAGAACACCGACGAGTACGAACCCGAAGTCTCAACTATACTCCCTCGTCTTCAAGGCTGTGCGTCTGTCGATGAAGTGCAGAATGTCGTGTACGAGGAGTTCGTCAAGTGGTTCGGCTCATCCAATGCGGGATCACCAGAGCAGTACTCTCGTATTGCAGAACGAATATGGACTGAGCTCATAGAACCGTTGTCCCAACCTGAGTAGTGTATTCCTCAGGGTGGCACCTTGCCACTCCTTTTCACGTTCAAGCATGATGCTCATTACATCCCCCATGTCCCCCCTCCTCCTCCTCATCCTCTCCCTCCTCCCCGCCGCTGAATACCGCCTGCCCTTTGACGGGCGGTGGTTCGTCATGCACGGTGGCGACACGCTCAACGTCAACCATCACATGAGCCTTCGCCCCCAGTGGTTCGGCGTGGATTTCGCAAAAGTCGGCGGCGAAAGCGGGCGGGAGCTGGCGCGGGGGGGCGCGGCCGCGATCGAGGACTTCTATTCGTGGGATCAGCCGGTGCTTTCGCCCTGCGCGGGCGAGGTGATCGCCGTCGTCGACGGGCTGCCCGACAATCCCCTGGGCGTGAAGGACGCCGAAAACCCTGCGGGGAATCACGTGGTGGTCAAGGCGGGGGAGGATCGTTACGTGTTCCTCGCGCACTTCAGGATGGGGTCGATCACGGTGAAGGTCGGGCAACGCATCGCGCCCGGCGAGGTGCTCGGCCAGTGCGGCAACTCCGGGCACAGCGACTTTCCGCACATCCACATGCACATCCAGAACTCGCCACAGTTCAACACCGGACAGGGTCAGAACCCCCTGTTCTCGGACATGGATGTGGAACTGAGCG
Organism: Phycisphaeraceae bacterium; assembly: GCA_041747335.1. Classification (GTDB taxonomy): domain Bacteria; phylum Planctomycetota; class Phycisphaerae; order Phycisphaerales; family Phycisphaeraceae; genus JBGTFI01. The sequence continues at coordinate 19,740 of JBGTFI010000041.1, forward strand.
GCAAGAGGTTTGAGAACGTGACCTGGCCGGTGATCCGGGGGCTGTTCGTCGAACCACACCGAAAATAGCCCCGGGCTCGACGCGGCCGCAGAACGACCCTCGTGCATTTCCACGGCTGGTGATCCCCGTTACGCTTGGCGGTGTGACCAATCTGTTTGACCAGACCGACTCCGCCGCGGCGCCGAGGCGCTATGCGCAAGTGGCGCTGGAGCAGGGCATCGATGTCGGGCCGGTGGGTCTGACTTACGTGGTTCCGCCGGAGCTGGCGGACCTGGCGCCCGGGGAGCGGGTGCGCGTTCCGCTTGGCAGGGGCAACAAGCCCGCGCCGGGGTACGTGCTGCGCCTCACGGGGCAGGCGGAAGTGCCCGCGGACCTGCTTACGCGGGTCAAGCCCATCCTGGGGCGCGATGCCCAGGCTCTTCGGCTGACCGACGACCTGATGCGTCTGGCGCAGTGGATGGCTGGTTACTACTGCGCCCCGCTGGGGATGGTGCTGGCGACGATGCTCCCCGCGGCGGTGAAGAAGGGGGCGGGGACGATCGAGCAGACGTGGGTGCGGCTGGCAGGCGATCCGCCGGCTGCGACGGACGGGTGTGAACCGCCCGTCAAGCTCTCGAAACTTCAGCGCAAGGCCTACGACCTGGCGCTGCACCTGGCACGGTCGGGTGAGCCGTGGATCGAGGTGCACGCGCTGGCGGAGCACGCGCAGGCGCGAAGCGTCGCGCCGATCCGGGAGCTGGTGAAGAAGGGCCTGCTCAGCGCGCGTAAGCAGTCCACGGTGCGGGCGGAGTGGGATAAGCCGCTACGCGAGGTGGAACTTCCCCCGCCCGAAGCGCTTAAGCTCACCGAGGCGCAGCGTGTGGCGGTGGAAAGGCTTCTGGGTTCGCTCTCCAACGGTTTTTCCGCGCACCTGCTGCACGGGGTGACGGGCAGCGGCAAGACGGAGGTGTACCTCCGCGTCATCGAAGCGCTGCTGGCGCGCGAGCCCTCGGCCGGCGCCATCGTCCTGGTCCCCGAAATCGCCCTCACCCCCCAGTCCGCCGGGCGCTTCTACAGCCGGTTCGACTCGGTGGCGGTGCTTCACTCAGGTCTGACGGCCGCGCAACGCCACGATCAGTGGCGGC
>JBGTFI010000042.1:0-6854 GCA_041747335.1 Phycisphaeraceae bacterium
CGCATCCGCTCCCGGGCCGCCTGCCGCGTCGTCCGTGCCGCCATGATGCACCTCCGTGAAAAACCCACACCCAGGCCGCCATCCATAGCGGCCCCACCCACAACCTATCGGCAAAACCCCCGCCTGGGCTGTCATGCACCCCCTTCGTCCCTTCCCCCTAAATCCCCCTTGCTAATCTGACGACTATTTAGTATGCTGATTTGACGATCCACCCCCCACGGCTGCTTGCCGGAAAGGATCAGCCCCATGACCACCCTCTCCCCCCACAGCCAGGGCGAAAACATGACCGACAACCAGACGCTCCACGCGTGGGTCGAAGAGATCGCCGCGCTGTGCAAGCCCGATGAAGTCTACTGGTGCGACGGCAGCCAGGCCGAATACGACCGCATGACCGCGCTCATGGTCGCCTCAGGCTCCGCGCGAAAGCTCGCCCCGGACAAGAAGCCCAACAGCTTCCTCGTCTGGTCCGATCCTGCCGATGTCGCCCGCGTCGAAGACCGCACCTTCATCTGCAGCCGCGACAAACGCGATGCCGGACCCACCAACAACTGGGCCGATCCGGAAGAGATGAAACGCAAGCTCGCCGGGTTCTTCGACGGCGCCATGCGCGGAAGGACCATGTACGTCATCCCCTTCTCCATGGGACCGATCGGATCGCCGATCGCCCACATCGGCGTGCAGCTCACCGATTCGCCCTACGTCGTGGTCAACATGCACATCATGACCCGCATCGGGAAGAAGGTGCTCGACGTGCTGGGCGACGGCAAGTTCGTCCACTGCCTGCACTCGGTCGGCTACCCGCTGATCGATGACAAAGGCGCCAAGCGTGAAGACCTCCCCTGGCCCTGCGATGCCGACCACAAGTACATCTCCCACTTCCCCGAAACCAGGGAGATCTGGTCCTACGGTTCGGGCTACGGCGGCAACGCCCTGCTGGGCAAGAAGTGCTTCGCCCTGCGCATCGCCTCGGTCATGGCCCGCGAACAAGGCTGGCTGGCCGAACACATGCTCATCCTCAAGCTCACCAGCCCGCAAGGCGTCGTCAAACACGTCGCCGCCGCGTTCCCCTCGGCCTGCGGAAAGACCAACCTCGCCATGATGAACCCCACCATCAAAGGGTGGAAGGTCGAATGCGTCGGCGACGACATCGCCTGGATGAAGTTCGGGCCCGATGGACGGCTGCGCGCCATCAACCCCGAAGCCGGATTCTTCGGCGTCGCCCCCGGAACCAACGAAAGAACCAACCCCAACGCGCTCGCCACCGCGCACATGAACAGCATCTTCACCAACTGCGCGCTCACCGATGACGGCGACGTGTGGTGGGAGGAACTCACCGACACGCCCCCCGCGCACCTGATCGACTGGCACGGAAAGGACTGGACCCCCGCCTCCAACAAGAAGGCCGCGCACCCCAACGCCCGTTTCACCGCGCCGGCTGCTCAGTGCCCGGTCATCGCCGACAACTGGGAAGACCCCCACGGCGTACCCATCGACGCGATCCTCTTCGGGGGCAGGCGCGCCACCACCGTCCCGCTGGTCATCGAATCCCTCAGTTGGCAACACGGAACATTCCTCGGAGCCATCATGTCCTCCGAGAAAACCGCGGCGGCGGCCGGAAAGGTCGGCGAGCTTCGGCGCGATCCCATGGCCATGCTCCCCTTCTGCGGATACCACATGGGCGATTACTTCGCCCACTGGCTGGCGATGGGCGAGAAGGGCGGCGCGAAGATGCCGCGCATCTTCTACGTCAACTGGTTCCGCAAGGACGCCAGCGGCAAGTTCCTCTGGCCGGGCTTCGGCGAAAACTCCCGCGTCCTCAAGTGGATCTGCGAACGATGCGACGACACCGCCCCCGCCGCCGAAACCCCCATCGGGAAGATCCCTCCGCCCGGCGCGCTGGACACAACCGGTCTGAATCTCTCACCCGATGACCTCGCCGAACTCCTCCGCGTGGACGCCGCCGGGTGGCTCAGCGAACTTCCCTCGATCCGCGAACACCTCGACACCTTCGGCGACCGCCTTCCTAAGGCGCTCCGCGAGGAACTCGCGGCCCTGGATCAACGCCTCCGCGCGGCCAGGTGATCGCACCGGGCGGCGGTGGATCGGGGTGCCGGACCACCCAGGCGGTGTCATGGGTTTCCTGTCCTGGGCGCCATGTCCGCCCAGGCGAGATTCGCCGTGGCGAACCCTCGCTCCGCGTGGGCATGGGGATCCACGAACCCATCCACCCACTGGGCATCTCCCGTCCCACGACCTTCAAGAAAAACGCGCAAGAAAAAAGGCCCGGCGAGGCCGAAGCCTTGCCGAGCCCTTCCGGGGGCAAATTGATCAAACCGTGAGTATTAAAGCACCGCTAAGAGAGCCTGTCAAGGGCCTGGGCGAGAAAACCGGATTCTTTTTTTTCAGATCCTCAAAGAGCGCGTCCACGAACACTCACGGAATGCGCGCAAGTCCTTGTGATTCCCGCAGCGACGCGATGATCCCCTGCGCGATCGCCTCCGCCAGGTGCTGGCGGTATTCCGCCGCGCCAAGCAGCCGCGCTTCCGCCGCGTTGGAAAGAAAGCCCAGCTCCACCAGCAACGCCGGGGACGCCGTGGCCGAAACAACCCGGAAGTTGGCCCGGTCGATCCCCCGCGAGGCGATCCCGGCGCTCTGGAGGCTGTGATGCAGGTGCTGCGCCGCGGCAAGGGACTTCGCCGAAGCGCCTCGCGCCGCGTAAACCGTGTAGCCTCTTGCATTTGGATTCGGCGCCGAGTCGGCGTGGATCGAGATGAACAAATCCGGACGCACGCGGTTGGCCAGTGCCACCCGTTCGTCGAGCGTCGGATAGGTGTCCCCCTCGCGCGTCAGGATCACCGTCACCCCCTGGCGGGTCAGCAGCTCGCGGATGCGCAGCGTGGTGTCCAGCGTGATGTGCTTCTCACTCGGCCCGTACGGGTTGGGCGCGCCCGGATCCTTTCCACCGTGCCCGGCATCGAGCACCACCGTACCCCGCACATAACCCGAATTCGCGGGAACCGGCACCGCGACCGTCGGCGGCGGAGGCCGAAGCTGAGCGCGGATGTGCCCGGCCAGATCCTGCGTGACGTATAGCCGGTTGTTCCAGACCGTTACCCCACCGTTGCCGATCCGCCGCCCATTGACCGACGCCCCGGCGTTTGGCGGGGCGTAAAGAAAGACGAAGTTCTCCGCGTTCGCCAGCGTCGCCATGTTGGGCGACTGTCTTCGGACTTCCATCCCAAGCTGCGTCGCCAGGTTCTCGACCGAAGTGATGCGCTGAGGCCCGGCATCCCCGCCCGTTCCGCCCACGCGGGTATCGACCTGGATGCCCTCGCACGAAGCCGACAGGATCGCCACCAGCCCCAGCAGCGCCGCGGGGAGGAAAGCGTAGCTGTGGAGTCCGCCGCCCGGCGCGGGAAGATTCCGTCGGAGTCGATTGGCCATGGCGACAAGGGAGCCCTGGGATCGTCAGGTGCATCCATGCCAAGGTCGCATCCGCCGCCGGTGGGCGCGCTGCGTGAGGTCGTGATGCGGAGTATCCGTTGGCTCCGCCTGCGGTTACGTGAACCTGGGGATCATTCGGGCGATTCGAGACGCCTGCCTGTCCGGGCCTGCCGAAGCACTCGCCCTGCCCCCTGATCGAGCAGCGAAGCGGTGATTCGCTGCACCAACCGCCGCAGCCCCTTGACCGTGTCGGCGTCGTCCGCTTCCAGGCAGGTCGAACCGTCCGGGGATAATACCCTGGCGCGCAGACGATATCCAGCCTGCCCCCCCACCTCCGCAGGCTCCGCCAACACACCGATAGGCGAATGGCAGTCCCCCTCCAGCGCTGCCACGACCTGACGCTCCGCATGAACGCCCGCCGCCGTCACCGCGTGATTGAGGGGCAGGCAGCGGATCAGCGTCGCGTGATCGTCAAACCCGCACTGGATCGCCAACGCCCCCTGACCCGCCGCCGGAAGCATGATCGAAGGATCAAGTCGATGCGCCGCGTGCGCGCCCAGTCCGGCGCGATCCAATCCCGCAGCCGCCAGAAGCGTCGCATCGCAAACACCTTCTTCGAGCACCTTGCGCAGGCGCGTTTCGATGTTGCCCCGAAGCGGAACGATCTTCACATCCGGCCTCAGACGCCTCAACTGCGCCGCGCGCCGCGGGCTGGAGGTTCCGACCGTCGCGCTCTTAGGAAGGTCTTCAAGGCGCGTGATCCCCCCGCGCGCGATCAGACAATCCCGCGCATCGGCGCGCACAGGCACCGCCGCCAGACGCAATCCCTGCGTTTCCTCCGTCGGAAGATCCTTGAGGCTATGCACCGCCAGGTCGCAGCGTTTGTCCAGGACATATCGCTCGACCGCGCGGGTGAACAGCCCCTTGAATCCCTGAGGCCCGGGGCGGGCATTCCACGCATTGGCTGGGTTGTCGCCATCCGACGCCACCCACTGGTACTCGATCGCCAAGCCGGGGTGGAGCCTGCTGAGCGTATCGCCGACCCATCGGGCCTGAACCTGGGCGAGTTCGCTCTTGCGGGATGTGATTCGGATCGGCTTGCGGCTTCGTCGCAATTGAAGGCTCCCTCGAGGACCACTACTATACCCGCTCACCGCGGGCCGTGGGGGGGACCGGCCTTCCCAAGTCGAACGGATTCCCAGACATGGCTTTATCCAACGTGTGCGTGGCCCTGACGGGCGCGACAGGTTTCGTGGGCGCCAGCGTCCTTGAACGCCTGATCGGAGCGGGACACACCGTCCGCGCCCTGGTGCGGGATCGCTCCCGCCTGCCTTCCATGGGCAAAGGGCTGAGCGCCGTTCAGGGCGACCTCTTCGACCGCCCCGCCCTCGCGGAACTGCTGCGCGGAGCGCAGGCCGTGGTCCACCTGGTCGGGATCATCATGGAAAAGCCCTCGCGGGGGCAGACCTTCGAGCGCATCCACGTACAGGCGACCCAAAACCTCCTCGCCGCCGCGAAGGAGGCGGGCATCCAGCGCTGGATCCACATGTCCGCCATCGGCGCTCGCCCCGAAGCCCAGGCGACCTACCACCTCACCAAGTGGGAGGCCGAGCAGGCCGTGCGGGCCAGTGGATTGGGGTACACCATCTTCCGACCCTCGCTCATCCACGGGCCGCGCGGCGAGTTCATGCAGATGGTCCGAGACTTCTGGTGCAAACGCTTCCCCCCCTTCGTCCCCTACTTCGGCAAGGGACCGCTCGGCCGGGGCGGCGCGGGCAAACTACAACCGGTCTGGGTCGAGGACGTCGCCACCTGCTTCACCGCGGCGGTGACGAACGACCGCACCATCGGCGAAACCTACCCGATGGGCGGGCCGGACGAGATGACCTGGCCGCAGCTTTACCAGACCTGCCGGGAGTATTTTCCGGGGGCGCGGAGCAAGCCGATCGTGGCGGTCCCGGTCTGGTACGCGAAGATGATCGCCGGCCTGCCGGGCGTCCCGTTCAACGCCGACCAGGTCATCATGAGCCAGGAAAACGCCACCTGCCGGATCGAGAAGGTCGAGACCGATTTCGGCGTGAAACTCGCGGGATTCGAGGAGAAGGTGGCGGAGTACGGGGGGAGGATGTAGGGGGGAGTTAATCCATGGATTGGTTCAACATTACCGGAGAGTTTCATAAGCGAACCTTCAAGCATGACGGCAAGCTCGAGTCGCTGCCGGAGGAGTGGCAGCGCGAACTGGCGGCCCTGTGGCGCGTGGAAGCAGACGTGAATAATGGCGCCTATCTTCAGTTTATCGCGAACTGGGGGCGCGACAGCTACCGCTATGCGTCCCAGGTGCTCAAGACCATCGGCGCTTCGCGAATGGCGAGAATCATTGATCAATGCCAGGCGTTCGTGGAGGAACACCTTGATCCCGAAGGATTGAAGTTTGAACAGCTTCGGGCGCTCCTTCCGGAAGAAGTGGTCGATCGTGTCTACGACCTGTCTTATGAATTCATGGACTATCCCGACGACATTGCCGAGCTTGGCCTGCGACACTACGGGCCGTTCATCGGGCGGTAAGGCGCGACTCCCTATGAAGTGGGCATTATGCCCTGCCGACCGGTTCGCGTGCATCGTCTGGCATCGCGCTTGCCGGACGAGCGCTTGACCGCGGGGGGGCGGCCGAGAAGCGCCATTCCGGCAGCCAATATGTCCAAAAACTCGCGATTCTTGGACACGTTGTCCCGACGTGTCCATCGCGTGGACACGTCCATGCCCTTCCCGGCCCGTCCCTCCCGGTCCCCCTTCACCCCACCAGGGCGAGCGTCCGGACGCGCTGGACGGTTCTGCCCCACCGGGCAGGCTCCTTGTCGCCCGCTTCGCGGTCTGCCTGGAGGTAGCGCCGCGGAAGACGGGCCGACAACCGCGTGAGCATCTCATAGCAGTTCGCCCCCGCGTGTTCCGCCAGGCAGTCGAGGCTGCACGGCGAATCGTGCTCGGCGCTGAGCAGTTCCACCTGCTGGACCATCTCCGGGCGGGGGGCGTCGGTCAGGTCGATCACCGTCTGATCCATGTTCACTTTGCCCACCACCGGCGCCTGCCCGATCACCTGCCCCGTGTCGCCGATCAACCGCACGCTGGCGCGGTTGCCCAACACCTGGGGATAGCCGTCGGCGTACCCCACCGGAACCACACCCAGCACGCTGTCGCGCGTGAGCGTGTGCGTGCGGCCGTAACCGACCGTCTCACCCTTGCGATGGCGGGTCACGTGGACCAACCCGCTCACCCAGCGCACCACCGGAAGCAGAGCGGTGCGGCCGGCGTCGATGCGATCACTCCCCAGCGCCGCCTCACCGTAACCAAGCAGCCCTAGCCCGACGCGGGCCATCGAAAGGTGATACCGGCGGTGGCGCAAGGCCGCGTAG
>JBGTFI010000043.1:0-1564 GCA_041747335.1 Phycisphaeraceae bacterium
GGGGCGGGAGTTGACGCGGCTTGAACTGGTGCGCGACCGTGCCCCGGAGGGCGCTTCGGCGGGCGGTGAGAGCGGGGCGACGGGTCCGGCGGTATTTCGTACGGTCTGGCAGCCGGCGGAGCTGGGTCGGCTGCGGGTGACGGTGGATGATCCGACGCTGGCGGACCTGGGCGTCGAGGCGTCGCTGGAGGTGATCGACCCCAATGACGAGATGCGCCAGCCGCTGCCGGACCACGAGCGGCTGGAGGACCTGGCGAAGCAGACGGGCGGTCAGTTGGTGAATCTGGACGAGCTGGATCAACTGCTCAACCAGGTTCCGAATCGCGCCCGGCGGATCGACGATGACATCAGCGAGCGCCTTTGGGATTCGCCGATGTCGCTGGTGATCGTGCTGATGCTGCTGACGGTGGAGTGGGTGGGGAGGAAGTGGATGAGGTTGATGTAGGAGAAGGGACGGCGGGACGGGGTAGGCGTGCTGGGGGGCTATAATGGCGGGTTGGGTGATTGGATGACTTCATGGAACAGATCACCGGCAGCTTGAGGCGGGTTCGGGAGGCTGGGCGGTGGTTGCTGCTGAGTCAGCGGGTGATGCAGTGGTCGGCGGTGGTGGCGCTGATCGCCCTGGGGCTGGGGGTGCTGGACTATTTTCTGAACTTTCACGGGTGGCTGCGGCTGATCGTGGGGGTGATGGTGCTGGGGGGCGCGGCCGGTTGGATCGGGATTCGCATTCGGCGGGCGCTTCGCTACCGCCCGGATCTGCCGCTGCTGGCGATGCGTCTGGAGCGGATTTACCCGCAGACGGCGGGGCTGCTGGCGAGCGCGGTGGAGTTTCATGAACACCCCGAGGCGTACGAGAACCCCGCGCGAACGCACACGCTGGCGGCCGGGAGCGTTGAGCGGGCCCAGGCGCTGGCGGAGAAGCTTTCGCCCTGGCGGCTGATTGATCCGGCGCGGACGATCCGGCTGGTGGTGGCGTGGTTGGGGGTCGGGCTTCTGCTGGCGGTGGTGGTATTCGCAGCGCCCGCGCAGGCGAAGCTGGCGGCGATGAGGTGGATTGAGCCGCTGAATCCGGAGCATCGGTGGCCGCGCCGTACGACGTTGGTTTCGGAGATGGTTTCGGAGGTTTGGCCGGCGGACACGCCGCTGACGTTCGCGGCGCGGGTGACGCGGGGTCATTACCCGTCGATGCGGGCGTGGGTGCATTACCGGGTGATCGATCCTCAGGGCAAGCCCGGCGCGGTGGAGTCGCTGCTGATGAGCGAGCAGGGGGTGAGCGATGGGGCGGGCGCGCCGCTGACGGAGCAGGAAGGTGTTCGTTTTGAGCGGTTGGTGAGTCTGGCGGCGCAGAGTGCGGAGGAGATCACGCCCTCGCTGGCGGGGGCAGCCGTGGAGTTCGCGTTCGAGGCGGGGGATGACCACACGACGTGGCAGCGGATCGGGCTGGTGGAGCGTCCTGGGGTGGAGTCGATCCGGCTGACGATCGATCCTCCAGCCTACGCCGTCGGGCTGCGCAGCCGGCAGGAGGTGGTGCTGGATCGCGCGAGCCTGGTGGGGCGGCAGGTGG
>JBGTFI010000044.1:0-10807 GCA_041747335.1 Phycisphaeraceae bacterium
AGCCTCTGTCGGCGGCGCGACGGATGCCGATCCGGCGCGGGAGAGGCGATTCGATTCGCCCGAGAGCGCGGCCGAGGCGCTGACGGCGGCATTGCGGTCGTATGACCGTAAGGAACTCGCACGCATCTTCGGCGCCGAGGCGGGCGATCTGATTTCATCGGGAGATGAAGTGGCCGACCGCGAGGGCGCCGGTGAGTTTGTCGAGCAGTATGACCTTTCACACGAGCTGGTCACTGAGTCGGACGGGGTGATGACGCTGACCGTGGGCGAGGATGCCTGGCCGCTCCCGATCCCGCTGGTGAGGGACGAGGCATCGGGCGGCTGGTATTTTGACGCGCAGGCGGGGATGGACGAGATCATCAATCGACGCGTCGGGCGCAATGAGCTTGTCACCATTCAGGCGTGTCTGGCTTTCGTGGACGCGCAGCACGAATACGCAATGCTCGATCCCGACGGCAACGGCGTCCATGACTACGCGCGGAAGTTCGTGAGCGATCCGGGTGAGAAGAACGGGCTGTACTGGGAGACGACCGAGAATGAGGAACCCAGCCCGCTCGGTCCGCTCCTGAGTCAGGCATCCGATGAAGGATACAGTCTGACGGGATCGGAGGCCGGCGCTCCGCGGGCCTACCACGGATACCGATACCGGATGCTTCATTCCCAAGGCGCCGACGCATCGGGCGGCGCGCGGGACTACGAAGTGAACGGGCGCATGATCGGCGGCTTCGCCGCGATCGCCTACCCCGCGGAGTATGGCGCGGGGGGGATCATGACCTTCATCGTCAACCAGGACGGGGTAGTCTACCAGCGGGATCTCGGGGCCGACACCGAAAAGGTGGCGGGCGAGATGGATGTCTTCAATCCCGGATCGGGATGGGAGGCGGTCGAGCCGGTCTCCGTTCCCTGACGTGCATGTCGGACACCAGGGTGGTGGAAAAGGAAACAGCACATGAGCGCCCAGAAGAGGTCGGTCACCGCGAATCCCACGGGCCTGCGTGAACCCGTCAGCGTATCACCCGGTGGGGATTTGACACAGGAGGCGGCGCTGCTCAGGCAGTACGGCTGCGGGCCGGTTCAGTTCGCGGGGAGCGACACCGGACTGTACGACAGACACCTGCTGTTCGACCACGTGATGGACTTGGAGTCGGCGGGGCCGCGCGACCGCTTCGAGGCGCTGGCGCGATCGGTGCGCGATGTGCTTTCACAGCGCTGGGTGCGGACCGAGCGAACGTACGACCAGGTCAATCCCAAGCGCGTGTACTACCTCTCCATGGAGTTTCTGATCGGCAGGTCGCTGGCGAACAACATCACGAACATGCTGCTGGAGCCGCTCGTCCAGCGGGCGGCCGAGCTCAAGGGCTTGGACTGGCTGGAGCTTGCGGAGCAGGAGCCAGACGCGGGGCTTGGCAACGGCGGGCTGGGGCGGCTGGCGGCGTGCTTTCTTGACTCGATGGCGACGATGAAGCTTCCGGCGATGGGTTACGGGCTGCGGTATGAGTACGGGATTTTCAAGCAGGAGCTGCGCGACGGGTGGCAGCACGAGCGCCCGGACAACTGGCTGCGCGCGCCCGACCCGTGGGAGGTCGCGCGGCCGCGCGAAACGGTCGAAATCCCGCTGGGGTGTTCGTTTGAGATGCACGAGGGGATCCTGCGGGTGATCCCGGACAGGCCTTCGACGCTCCTGGGCATCCCATACGATCGCCCGATCGTCGGTTACGGCGGCAAGACGATCAACACGCTTCGGCTCTGGGCCGCGGCGGCGCCGGACTCCTTTGACTTCCAGCGCTTCAGCGGTGGGGACTTCGTGGGGGCGCTGGCGCAGTCGCTGACCGCCGAGTCGCTCACGCGGGTGCTTTATCCCGACGACTCAACCAGCATGGGCAAGGGGCTCCGGTTCCTGCAGGAGTATTTCCTGGCGGCGTGTTCGCTGGCGGACCTGGTGCGGCGTTTTCGGCGTGTCAACCAGGATTGGCGCGACCTCCCGGACAAGGTCGCCATCCAGCTCAACGACACCCACCCGACGCTGGCGGTTCCGGAGCTGATGCGCATTCTGCTCGACGAGGCGAAGCTCGGCTGGGACCAGGCGTGGGACATCACCCAGCGGACCCTCGCCTACACCAACCACACGCTTTTGCCCGAAGCGCTCGAGACCTGGCCGGTCGAGTGGTTCGCGAGGCTGCTTCCGCGACAGCTCGAGATCATCCACGAGATCAACCGGCGGTTCCTGGATGAGGCGCGAACGCGCTTTCCGGGAGATGACGGGCGGATCGCGCGCATGAGCGTGGTGGAGGAGGGCGACCAGCGCAAGATCCGGATGGCGAACCTGGCGATCGTCGGTTCGCACAGCACCAACGGCGTGGCGGCGATTCACTCCGAGCTTCTTCGCACCGTGACGGTGCGCGATCTTGCGGAGATGTATCATGACCGGTTCAGCAACAAAACCAACGGCGTGACGCCGCGGCGGTGGCTGATGCTGTGCAATCCGCCGCTCGCGCGGACAATCACCCAGGCAATCGGCGAAGGCTGGATCACGGACCTGGAGGAACTGGCGAAACTGCGGCCGCTGGCCGGTGATGGAAACTTCCGGGCGGCATTCGGGAAGGCCAAGCATGAAGCGAAGGTCTGTTTCGCGAAGTGGGTGCGCGCGACGACGGGCCAGGTGGTCGATCCGGAGACGATCTTCGACTGCCAGGTCAAGCGCATCCACGAATACAAGCGGCAACTGCTCAACGCGCTGCGCATCGTGGTGCTCTACAACCGCCTGCGGGAGAATCCGAAGCTCGACATGCCGCCGCGGACCTTCTTCTTCGCGGGCAAGGCGGCGCCGGCCTATCAGCTCGCCAAGCTCATCATCAAGTTCATCAACAACCTGGCGGGCGCCATCGAGGGGGATCCGGCCGTACGCGGCCGGCTGAAGGTGGTGTTTCTGCCGGATTACCGCGTCACGCTGGCCGAGCGTCTGATCCCCGCGAGCGACGTGTCGAACCAGATCTCGACCGCCGGTTATGAAGCCAGCGGAACCAGCAACATGAAGTTCATGATGAACGGGGCGCTGACGCTCGGCACGCGCGACGGCGCGACGATCGAGATGGCCCAGGAAGCTGGCGAGGAGAACTTCTTCCTGTTCGGGCTGACGGCCGAACAGGTCGTGGGAAGTCGCGCGTGGTACGACCCGCGATGGCACTATGAACACGAACCGGAGACGCGTGCGGCGCTGGACCTGATCTTCTCCAATCATTTCAGCCGCAACGAACCGGGGGTGTTCGAGCCGCTTCGGACCACGCTGCTGACGGGCGGAGACCACTACATGCACCTGGCGGACCTCACCTCCTATCTCGAAGCCGACCGGCAACTGACGCGAACCTACGCCCAGCGCGAAGAATGGACGCGCAGGGCGATCCTGAACGTCGCGGGTTCCGGAAAGTTCTCCAGCGACCGCACGATCGCCCAGTACGCGGCGGAGATTTGGGGCGTCAAACAATGTCCGGTCGACTGAGCGTACGACGGTGTGCCTGTCATGGAAGAGCCTGCCCGAAGCGAGAGATCCCCAGGTGCTGCGCCCGGAGCGCGCTGGTTGCCGGCCACGCAATGGCTCGGTGTGTATCAGCGCCAATGGGTTCGAGCCGATGTGATCGCGGGGATCACGCTCGCGGCTTATCTGTTGCCGGCCGCCATCGGCGATGCATCGCTGGCCAACCTGCCGCCGGAAGCGGGGCTTTATGCTTGCCTTTTCTCCGGGCTGGTGTTCTGGGTGTTCTGCAGTTCGAGGCACACGGTCGTCACCGTCACGTCGGCGATCTCACTGCTCATCGGCGCTTCGCTGGCCGGTCCGGCGAATGGTGACCCCGCGCGATTCGCCGCAATGGCATCGGCCACGGCGGTACTTGTGTCACTCCTAGCGTTCGTCGCATGGCTTCTGGGGGCCGGAATGATCGTGAACTTCATCTCCGAGAGCGTCATGCTCGGGTTCAAGTGCGGCGTGGCGCTCTTTCTGGTCAGCACGCAGTTGCCGAAGTTGCTTGGATTCCAGGGTTCGCACGGAGGCTTCTGGGAACGAAGCGCGCACCTGATATCACACCTGGGCGAGACCAACCCGACATCGCTGGCGATTGGAATGGCCGCGCTGGGGATTCTCGTAGGCGGCAGGATCGTTCTGAGACACAAGCCCGTCGCGCTGCTGGTCGTGGTCGCGGGCATTGCCGCCGCCCCGCTCCTGGGCCTCGAAGCGCGCGGCGTGAGTCTCCTGGGCGACGTGCCTCGCGGCCTGCCGCTTCCCCGCCTGCCCGCGGTCCGGTGGGAGGATTGGAATGAACTTCTTCCGCTGGCGTTCGCGTGCTTTCTCCTGAGCGCGGTGGAGACCGCCGCGATCGGTCGAATGTTCATCGCCAAACATGGCGGGCGGCTGGATTGCAACCAGGAGTTGCTCGCATTGTCGGCGGCGAACTTCGCGGCGGGAGTCGGGCAGGGGTTTCCGGTCGGAGGCGGCATGTCACAGTCGGTCGTCAACGAGAACGGCGGGGCAAGAACGCCCTTGTCCGGGTTGATTGCCGCGGGAATCATCCTTCTGGTCGCACTCTTTCTGTCGGGCCTCCTGCGGAATCTTCCGCAGCCCGTACTCGCGGCGGTCGTCATTGCGGCGGTGGCGGGCCTTTTTCAGGTCGGGGCGATGAGGCGACTTTGGCAGGCCGACCGTGCGGAGTTCGTCACCGCCGCGGCCGCCCTCCTGGGCGTTCTGACCTTCGGACTGCTCCGTGGCGTCCTGATCGGCGCGACCATCTCGCTGGTTCAGCTCCTGCGCATCGCCTCGCGGCCTCACGTAGCCATGCTCGGGCGCATACCCGGTAGCCGTCGGTACTCCGATCACGAACGGCATCCGGACAACGCACTAACCCCCGGGGTCGTCATCTTCCGGCCCGAATCGGGCCTGGTCTACTTCAACATCGACCATGTGCGCGACGCCATCCTGGACGCCGTTCGCGCCCAGCCGACCCGGCCTGAGCTTGTCGTCATCGACCTCTCCGCGGCGCCGCGTGTGGACATTCAGAGCGCCGAAGCCCTGGCGGCGCTTGCCGACGAGCTGATGACTCAGGGAACGCCGGTCCAGGTGGTCGAAGCGCGCGCATCGGTACGGGACCGCCTTCGCGCCGTCGGTGCGGATGGCGTACTCGGAGGAATCAATCGATTCAGCACCGTGGCGGACGTGGTGGATGACTTTCAAGTGAGGAGAGAGTCGGCTCGGTGGCGCGGATGACCCCGAGCGCCTGGAAAGCGATCACGCTCTCCTCATCGGTGGGAATGATCCATACGGACGGTGATGTTCCAGGAAGGGAGATGCGCCCGGCGCCGTTCCTGTTCAGGTCCGCGTCGAGGACGATGTTCATCCAGGCAAGGTTCCGACCTTATAAGGATATGGCCGTTATTCAGAGCTGATCAGGAATACTTCCGCGCTGACGCATGGGACCAAAGTCCAATGCAACCGATCGGACGTCGGCCCTATGATCGAGAAAAGTGAGACGAAGTCGCTGTGTTTCTCCATCATGGGCATCGATCAGGTGATCAATCTCCTGGCGGCGATGACGCTCATCGTGATGATGGGCGCCATCGGGCTGGGCGTGACTCTGGAACAGGTGCTCGGCCTCGCCGCGGACATTCCGCTCCTGCTGCGCGCGGCGCTGGCGAACTACATCCTGGTGCCCGCCGCGGCGGTGGGGTTGCTGATGCTCTTTGATGCCAAGCCGCTGGTCGCCGCGGGATTCCTGATCGCCGCGGTGTGCCCGGGCGCGCCGTTCGGCCCGCCGTTCACAGCCATGGCCAAGGGTAACGTCCCGATGGCCGTGGGGCTGATGGTGGTCCTGGCCGGATCGTCCGCGCTGGTCGCGCCCTGGCTGCTGCACCTGCTGATGCCCCTGGTCGGCGGCGGCGATGGGGCGCAGGTGGACACCGGCAGGTTGCTGATGACGCTCTTTGGCGCTCAACTGGTTCCGTTGAGCATCGGGCTGGCGGTGCGGCGGTGGGGACCGCTTCTTGCGGCGCGCCTCACATCGCCGCTCGGACGTTTGAGCGCGATTCTGAATGTGACGACTTTCACACTGATTATCGCCGTAAACCTCCAGACGCTTCTGGAGATTCGCCCGGTCGCCTACGGCGGCATGTTGGCGCTGGTGCTGCTGAGCCTTGCGGCGGGCTGGCTGCTGGGCGGATCGCGCGCAACCGACCGCAAGGCGATGGCGATGGCGACCAGCGTTCGGAACGTGGGCGTGGCGATGGTCATCGCCACGGGCAGCTTTCCGGGGACTCCGGCCGTGACCGCCGCCACCGCGTTCGCGGTGTTTCAAACCCTGGTGATGCTGGTGATCGCCCTGGCGTGGGGCCGGATGGCATGATCGGCGAATCGCAACAGTCGAATGGCCCGTCCGGGGCGGGCCGTATCTAAGGAGAGACCATGACACGCATGATGACACCCAAGAAGCCCAAGGCCTCACCGTCGCGCATCGCGCATGCCGCGGAGGGACCGCTCACCCCGCAGGAGCTGCAGGCGATCGACGCCTACTGGCGGGCGTGCAACTACCTCTCTGCAGGGATGATCTACCTGCGCGACAACCCGCTGCTGCGCATCCCGCTCAAGCCCGAGCACATCAAGCAGCGGCTGCTCGGCCACTGGGGCGCAAGCCCCGGCCTGAGCTTCGTCTACGTACACCTCAACCTTCTGATCAAGAAACTTGATCTGGATGCGATCTTCCTGGCCGGCCCCGGCCACGGCGCGCCGGGCGTGCTGGGACCGGTCTACCTGGAGGGGACGTATTCCGAGGTGTATCCGGACAAGGCCCAGGATGAGGAGGGGCTGCGCGCGTTCTTCAAGGAGTTCTCCTTCCCCGGCGGGATCGGAAGCCACTGCACGCCGGAAACCCCCGGCTCGATCCACGAAGGCGGCGAACTGGGGTATTCAGTGTCACACGCCTTCGGAGCGGCGTTCGACAATCCGGAACTGCTGGTGACGGTCGTCGTCGGCGACGGCGAGGCGGAGACCGGCCCCCTGGCGACCGCGTGGCACTCGAACAAGTTCCTTCACCCGATCCGTGACGGCGCGGTGCTGCCGGTGCTGCACCTCAATGGGTACAAGATCAACAATCCCACGCTCCTTTCGCGCATCTCGCCGCAGGAGTTGGAGGACCTCTTCCGGGGATACGGCTGGACGCCGCACTTCGTGGAGGGCAGCGACCCGAAGGTGATGCACCAGACGATGGCGCGGACGCTCGAATCGTGCGTGGAGGAGATCCGGCGGATTCAGGCGGACGCGAGGAAGACGGGGAAGTTCACCCGGCCGCGCTGGCCGATGATCGTGCTTCGGAGCCCCAAAGGCTGGACCGGACCCAAGGAAGTGGACGGGCACAAGGTCGAGGGCTTCTGGCGCTCGCACCAGGTTCCGTTGTCGGGGCTGCACGACAATCCCAAGCACCTCAAGCAGCTTGAGGGCTGGCTCAGGAGCTACAAACCTGAGGAGCTGTTCGATAAGCAGGGAACGTTCGTGCCGGAACTGCGGGCCTTGGCGCCCGTCGGTGATCGTCGCATGAGCGCCAACCCCCACGCCAACGGCGGGCGCATCCGCCGGGCGCTGCGCATGCCGGATTTCAGGGACTACGCCATCGAGGTCAAACAGCCCGGGCAGGTCGCCGCGGAGAACACCCGCCCGCTGGGGCAGTTCCTGCGGGACATCATGCGACGGAACATGACCAACTTCCGTGTGCTCAGCCCGGACGAGAACGCCTCAAACCGGCTCGATGCCATCTACGAGGTGAGCAAGAAGCTGTGGCTGGCAGACTACCTCCCGGAAGATGAGGACGGCGGTCAGCTCTCGCCCGACGGGCGGGTGATGGAGATGCTCTCGGAGCACACGCTCGAGGGCTGGCTCGAGGGATATCTCCTGACCGGGCGGCACGGGTTCTTCTCGACCTACGAGGCGTTCGTGCATGTGATCGACTCGATGTTCAACCAGCACGCGAAGTGGCTGGCGATCTGCCGCGAGCTGCCGTGGCGGGCGCCGGTTTCTTCGCTTAACCTGCTGATCACCTCGACGGTCTGGCGTCAGGACCACAACGGGTTCACCCACCAGGATCCGGGCTTCCTGGACGTGGTCGTCAACAAGAGCCCCTCGGTCTGCCGCATCTATCTTCCGCCGGACGTCAACACGCTGCTGTGCGTGGCGGATCACTGCCTGCGGAGCACCAACTACATCAACGTGATCGTCTGCGACAAGCAGAAACACCTGCAGTACATGACGATGGACGAGGCGATCGCCCACTGCACCAAGGGGATCAGCATCTGGCGCAAGGCGAGCAACGACCAGGGCGTCGAGCCGGACGTGGTGATGGCCTGCGCCGGGGACATTCCGACGAAAGAGGCTCTGGCCGCGGTGGTGCTGCTTCGCGAGAGCTTCCCGGAGCTCAGGATCCGCTTCGTGAACGTGGTGGACCTCTACAAGCTCACCCCCTCGAGCGAACACCCCCACGGGCTGTCGGACCGGGACTTCGACAGCATCTTCACCCGCGACAAGCCGATCATCTTCAACTTCCACGGCTATCCCTGGCTGATCCATCGCCTGACGTACCGGCGGACGAACCACGCCAATCTCCATGTGCGCGGCTACAAGGAGAAGGGGAACATCAACACACCGCTCGACCTGGCGATCCAGAACCAGATCGACCGCTTCAGCCTTGCGATCGACGTGATCGATCGCGTGCCGTCGCTGCGCGTCGCGGGCGCGCACGTAAAGGAGCGTTTGCGGAACATGCAGATCGACTGCCAGAACTACGCCTACGAGCACGGTGTGGACAAGCCGGAGATCGATCAGTGGACCTGGCCGGGGGAAGCGGTGAAAAAGTGACCGGTCCCACGATGTGCGGACGGGGCGGTGCGAGCGGTCGAGAGATCGGCTTCAAGGAGTTGAGATGCCGCCGGCAGTTGGCAGAAGCGACCCCTTGGGAGCGACGCCATGCGATGGCGGCGCGAACTTCAGCGTCTTCTCCCGCGGTGCGACCGGGTTGGAGCTGCTCCTGTTTGACCACGCGGACGACGCGAAGCCGGCGCGGTCGATACGCCTGGACCCGGCTTCCAGTCGAACCTACCACTACTGGCATCAGTTTGTTCCGGGAGTGAAGGCCGGCCAGATCTACGGATACCGCGCGGACGGCCCGTTTGATCCCGAAAAAGGGCTGCGATTCGACCCCGCGAAGCTGCTGCTCGATCCGTATGGTAGGGGGGTGGCGGTCCCGAAGCGTTATCACCGTGAGGCGGCCGGCGCGCCGGGCGATAACGCGGCGGTGGCGATGAAGAGCGTGGTGGTCGATCCCGATGCGTACGACTGGGAGGACGACGTCCCCCCGCATCATCCCGCGGTGCGCACGATTATCTACGAGATGCACGTACGGGGTTTCACGCGACATCCGAGTTCGGGCGTGCCCGAGGCCAGGCGTGGAACCTACGCGGGATTGATCGAGAAGATTCCCTACCTGCAGTCACTTGGCATCACGGCGGTGGAGTTGCTGCCGGTGTTTCAGTTCGACGCCCAGGACTGCCCACGCGGACTGGTCAACTACTGGGGATATCAGCCGGTGTCGTTCTTCGCCCCGCACCGCGCTTACAGTTCCAGGCACGATCCGCTGGGACCGGTGGACGAGTTCCGTGACATGGTCAAGGCGCTTCATCGGGCGGGGATCGAGGTGATTCTGGATGTGGTGTTCAATCACACGGCCGAGGGCGGAGTATCGGGACCGACCTTCTGCTTTCGGGGCCTCGACAACGCCACCTACTACATGCTTGAGCAGGATCCCTCGCGCTACGCGGACTTCACAGGCTGCGGGAACACCCTCAACACGAACAACCCGATCGTAAGGCGGATGATCGTCGACAGCATCCGCTACTGGGTGCGCCACATGCACGTCGATGGATTCCGCTTCGACCTGGCGTCGATCCTCTCAAGGGATTCGACGGGGCAGGTGCTGGCGAACCCCCCGGTTCTGTGGGATCTGGAGTCCGACCCGGCCCTGGCGGGCGTGAAGCTGATCGCCGAGGCCTGGGACGCGGCGGGGTTGTACCTGGTCGGGAGCTTCATCGGCGACAGTTGGAAAGAATGGAACGGCCGGTTTCGAGACGACGCCCGGAGCTTCTTCCGCGGCGATCGGGGTTCGTTGCGACAGTTTGCCGATCGTCTGGTCGGCAGCCCCGAAGTCTACGGGCACAAGAATCGCGAGCCGGAGCAGAGCGTGAACTTCGTCACCTGTCACGATGGATTCACGCTCAACGACCTGGTCACCTACGACCGCAAACACAACGAGGCCAACGGCGAGAACAACCGTGATGGGACGGACGAGAACCTGAGCTGGAACTGCGGCGTCGAGGGGCCGACGGACGACCCGGCCGTGGAATCGCTCCGCAATCGCCAGGTCAAGAATATGCTGGCCGTCACGCTGCTCTCCGTGGGGATGCCGATGCTTCTGATGGGCGATGAGGTACGACGCACGCAGCGGGGCAACAACAACGCATACTGTCACGATGACGACCTCACCTGGTTCGACTGGACGCTTCTCGAGAAGCACGCTGATCTTCTTCGGTTCGTGTCGATGCTCACCACCCGCCGGGCGCTGCGGAGCGTGGCATTTGAAAAAAACAGATCACTACTGTCCGGTTAAACTTCGACGCCATCGACGCAAGGCACAGAATATCACGTACTTACGCTCCATGACGACCGTTTTCGATTTCAATTCGGTCCGCCGTTTCGGGCATGATCCTGCCAACTCCAGTTGGAAGGGGC
>JBGTFI010000045.1:0-3346 GCA_041747335.1 Phycisphaeraceae bacterium
GATCGGCTGGTCCATCGCTGGTGAGCACGACGATCTGCCAGAGGTCCCACAGCCCCAGCTTGAAGCGGTACGCAACCCGGAGATTTGAATTGTTGAGCACCTCTTCGAGCGAAAGGTCGCTCTTCCACCCGATGCGCACGAACAGCGGATTGAGCACGCGCTCAAACCACGCCAGCATCGGCTTGGAGCTTTGGAAGTGGTTGAGCACCACGATCCGCCCGCCGGGCTTGATCAGCCGCTGCGCCCAGTCAAGGAGCTTGCCCGGATCGCTCACGACCGAGATGGTGTGGGCGATCAGGATGTGGTCGAAACTGTGGTCGGCGAAGGGCGGGATCATCGCGTCGCCGCGCACCAGGCGACAATGGTCGAGCTTGAGCTTGCGGCAGCGCTCCTGGGCCTTGGCGAGCATGCCGGCGCTGAGGTCCATGCCCACGACGGTCACGTCGGTACGCTGCATCGGGAGGGTGATTCCCGTGCCCGTCCCCAAGTCCAGCACCCGCGCGCCGGGTTCGACGTTCAGATGATGCACGGCGTAGCGCTGGCGTCGGGTGACCAGGGCCGCGAAGGTGAAGTCGTAGAACCGGGCCCAGATGTCGTACATCTTTCCGGTGAGCTGATCGGACATCGAGCGCATGCTCAGCCAGCTCGGCCCGTAGTGCGCCAGCGACTGTAACCAGCTCGTGCGTTTGGGGGCGGTCGGCATCGTGCGGTCTTGCTCCTGGCGGAAAGACCCCTGATCCAGCCTAGCGTAGCGGGCAAGCCGACGGGATGCCAGTCGGGGAATTGCCTAATCGCCGATTGCCGATTGACGGTGATGGACGTTCGTCTCCCGTCTCCCGTCTCCCGTCTCCCGATCCCCTAACTCACCCTCGAGCCTGGGGGGACGGGTTTGTCGAGGTTCAGGAGGACAATGTCCGCCACGGCCTCGCCCTCCAGGACGCTGGCCGCGAGGAGCATCCCGTTGGAATCTTCGCCGCGGATGCGCCTGGGTTCGAGGTTGGCGATCATTATAATCTGTCTGCCGATAAGGGCTTGCGGTTCGTACCGCCCCCGGATCCCCGCGCAGATCTGCCGTCGCTCCCCATCCCCCACGTCCAGTTGCAGTTTGAGCAGGCGGTCGGCGTTGGGGTGCTCTGCCGCCTCGAGAATCGTCGCGACGCGCAGGTCCAGTTTGGCGAAATCGTCGTAAGTGATCGTCGCTTTGGGTTCCAACGTCCTATACTCCAGAAGTCACGGGCAGGGGGTTGGGGGTGGAAACACGGTCGTTTGGAGAATACCCCAAACCAGTTCCACATGCATTTTGGGGGAGTTCATCGCCCGCGGCAAGGTCCGGGAATAAGAGGTTCATGTTCACGGCCTGAGGCGGCGCGATCCGATGGAGGTGTCAGGTCGTTTGTAAGGGTGGGAGTGTCCGAAAGACCATCGCCTCGTGCCCCCGCCAGGAATCACGGCCGTTGACCCCTGACCCCACCGATTCCCAACCCGCCGAGACGCCCGCACCCCGCAAGGCGCCGCGCGGGCGACGCGTCTGGCTCAGGAGGCTGACGCTGCTGGGGCTTGCCGCGGCGCTTGTGGCCTCGGTGGTCGTGTGGCGGTTGACTCGGCCCGAGCGCGTGGCGCGGTTGGCGGGGGAGTACCTCGCCCAGATCACGGGCGCCCAGGTCGAAGTCAGTCAGGCCCACCTGCATCTGGACGGGTCGGTGGAAATCCAGGGCGTCCAGATGAGCCTTCCGGGCGATCTGCCCCTGGAGGCCGCGCGTTTGTTTCACGTCCGGCAGGTGCTGATCCGCCATTCCTGGATGAGCCTTCTCGGGGGCAGGTTCGAGCCCCACTCGCTGGTCTTCAGCGAACCGACGATCTACCTGACCGAGGACGCGCAAGAGGGCGCGTTCCTCTATGAGCGCCTGCTCGATGGGGGGCGTTCCGGCGCGGGTCGCGCCCCGAGCGCGCTGGGCGCTTCGCGCCAGGCCCCGCGCCTTCCGCGCATCACGGTCCGTCAGGGGAAGATCGCCTTCGGGACGCTGCGGGAAGGCGAGTATCGCGTTCGTGCGGAGAAGCTCGTCAACGGTCAGCTTGTGGCCGCGGTCGGCGAGGACTCGATCTACGGATTCCGCTTGCGCATCGAGGACTCGGTGCTGCTTCAGAACCCGGAGCTTGAGCCGATCGTGCTCACCGGGAGGCTGGACATGCGGCGACTGCGCCTGGAGGCGGAGATCCCCGCGTTCGCGTTCGACCGCTCGCAGGGGGCATACCTGCCGGGGCCGATCCGCTCGTGGTGGCGCGAGCTTGAACCGGACGGGAGCGTCCGCGCGGTGCGGTTCGGGTATGACCCCTCGCCGATGGTCCGCTGGCACGCGGAGCTGGAGCTTGCGGACATCGATATGGACCTGCCCATCCCGCTGGTCACCGAGACCGGCGAGACGCGCATGACGCGCATGACCGGCGTCTCCGGTCGGGTTTTCTTTCGTAACCGCGAGCTGGCGACGGACATCCGGGGCAGCGTTCACGGGCCGGGCTTCCGGTTTGAGTATCAGGTCCAGGGGGCGACGACGATCGTGGATCCGAGCCACGACCTGCTCGATGCGCCCTTCGACTTCGAGGTGCGCATCGCCGGGCGCATCCCGGACGAAAAGCTCGCCTGGCCCCCGCTGCTCAGCGGTGTCGAGCAGATTCTGCGCAGGTTCGAGCCGACCGGCGAACTGCTGGCCAGGGTGCAGGTCGAGCGTGAGCGGCCTCGGGCGAATCCGTCGATCCACGGCGAGGTCGAGCTTCGCGACGCCACCGCGCGATTCTTCAAGTTCCCCTATCCGCTTGAGCGGGTGCGGGCGGTGTTCCGCTTCACCGAGAGCGAGTTTGAGGTCGTCGAGCTTCAAGGGCATGGACCGACCGGCGCGGAGGTTTCCATCACCGGGCAGGTCGCGCCGCTGACGCCCGAGGCGGCCGTGGCGCTCACGATCATCGGTCGCGATGTCCCGCTGGATCCGCACCTCTACGCCGCCCTCCCGGAGCATCGCCAGTCCGTCGTCGGGGATTACGTGCATCTGGCAGCGTACGAACGGTTGCTGGCGTGGGGTGTCGTGCGCGGGGCGGATCAGACCCCAGACACGTCGTCGGGCGAGGCGCCGGAGTTTGAGCCGGGCGGCCGGGTGTCGCTGGTGACCACGGTCGAACGCCACCTGGGAAGCAACCAGCCCTATCGCGTGACGACCGCGGTGGATCTCACGGGCGCGAGCCTGGTCTGCCGCGTCTGGCCGTATCCCGTCGAGGTGTTGAGCGGAACGATCGTGCTTTCTCCGGGACAGGTGCATTGCGATCAACTGGAGCTTCGCGGGTTGACCGGGGCGCG
>JBGTFI010000046.1:0-2589 GCA_041747335.1 Phycisphaeraceae bacterium
GAAGCGCGCCCGCGAGTTCGTTCGCACCCGGCACGCGCCCTCCCGGCAGGTCGAGCTGACACTCGAGCTCTACCGCCGCATGGCGGGTGAGGCGATTCCGTTTCCGGGGACTTGATGAACCCTACACCACCACCGCGCCGCCTTGTCCCGACACACCGGCGTAACGCGTTCGCATCGGCGTGACGATCTGCTCGATGAACGTGTCCACCTGTTCGGGGGCGCGGCCGACGAATCTGGCGGGATCAAGCTCCGCATCGAGGTCGATACCCCTGAACGCCGGTTCGTCGCGCAATCGATCGAGCAGGTCGTTGGGCAATCCCTCGGCTTTGACGCGCTGGGCGGCGGCCTGGCTGTGGCGACGGATGACCTCATGCACCGCCTGCCGGTCGCCCCCCCGGCGGACGGCGGCCATAAGGAGGTTTTCGCTGGCCATGAACGGCAGCTCGGCCGCCAGGTTTGCCGCGATCGTCTTTTCGTACACCACGATCCCCCGCGCCACATTGATGGCCAGGTCCAGGACGCCGTCGATGGCCAGGAAGGGTTCTGGCAGCGTCAATCTTCGGCAGGATGAGTCATCGAGCGTCCGTTCGAACCACTGCTCGGCCGCGGTGGTGAACGTGGTCTGCGTCATCCCGATGGCAAAGCGCGACAACCCGCAGATGCGCTCGCAGCGCATGGGATTTCGCTTGTAGGCCATGGCGGAGGAGCCGATCTGGTCGGCCTCGAAAGGCTCTTCGAGTTCCTTGCGGTTGGCGAGCAGGCGCATGTCGGTGGCGAACTTCTGGGCCGCGGCGGCGACCGCGGCGTGCGACGCGGCCACCAGGCCATCGAGCACCCTGGGATAAGTCTGCCCGGTCAGCACGAAGCGTTGCTCCACCGGCCAGTCCATCTTCTGCGTCACCAGCCGATCGAGCTTCTCAACCTTCTCGTGGTCACCATCGAAGAGCGCCAGGAACGAAGCCTGCGTGCCGGTGGTGCCCTTGACGCCACGGAAGCGCAGCGACGCCAGGCGGTGCTCCACTTCCTCCAGTGCCAGGTAGAGGTCGTGGGCCCACAGTGCCGCGCGCCGGCCGACGGTGGTGGGCTGGGCGGGCTGGTAGTGGGTGAATCCGAGTGTCGGCAGGTCTTTATAACGCTGGGCGAAGCTCGCCAGGGCGTCGATCGCTGCGGCGAGCTTGGTGGCGGTCAGCGTCAGGGCATCGCGGATCTGGATGAGTTCGGTGTTGCAGACGACAAATTGGCTGGTCGCACCCAGGTGGATGATCGGCCGGGCTTTGGGCGCCTGGTCTCCCAGGGCGTGGACGTGAGCCATCACATCGTGGCGGAGCTGCCGCTCGTAGCGCTGGGCGGCGTCGAAGTCGATGTCGTCCAGATGCCGGCTAAGTTCGTCTACCTGCTCCTGAGCGATGTTCAGTCCGAGTTCGCGCTGGGCCTCGGCGAGGGCGAGCCAGAGGCGTCGCCAGGTGGAGAACTTGCGCTGGGGGGACCAGATGGCCTGCATCTCGGCCGAGGCATTGCGGCTGGCCAGGGGGGATTCATATCCGGATCGGTCGGGTGGGGGTGTCATGGTGTCGGTGGTTCTGCGTGCCGGGGAGTCGGTGGAGGGAGTTTTTGGGAACCTGGGAAGGATCAGGCCGATAATATACCGGGGGGTGCGGGTGAGGGGTGGAGAGCGATGCATGGCGGACCAGGCCGACAACCAGGCGCTTGTGACGCGCATCCAGCGCGGCGACCGCGAGGCGCTGGGGGAGCTTCTCGAGCGCGAGCAGGGGCGGCTCTACAACGTGGTGCTGCGGATGGTCGGTCGGTCGGACGACGCGATGGAAGTCACGCAGCAGGCGATGCTTGCGGTGATCGAGCACATTGACGGGTTCAAGGCGCAAAGCGCCGTGACGACCTGGATGACGCGCATCGCCATGAACGCGGCGCTCACCCACCTTCGCAGGGAGCGCGTCCGACGGACGGCGAGCCTCGACGCACCGGGTAACGGGCAGTATGAGGACGCCGGCAGCCCCGCCGACCGGCTGACGGATCACCGGGAACCGCCGCCGGGTCAGCGCATCGAAATGGAAGAGACGGCCGCGCTGGTGGCCCGCGCCTTGGCGGGCGTGGACGAGGACCACCGGGCGGTGCTGGTGCTGCGGGACATTGACGGGCTGGACTACGCCCGCATCGCGGCCGTGCTCGACGCCCCGGTGGGGACGATCAAGAGCCGGCTGTTCCGTGCCCGACTGGCCCTTCGGGCGGAGCTGGTCAGGCTGGAGCGCCCGCGTGAGAGCGGTGAGCGCGGACCGGCCCAGTCCCCTGACGGGGAGCAGGGCATCCCCGCCCCGAGCGAACGGACATGAACCAGGCCTATGACGAGCAGACCATTCTCGACTACCTCGAGGGCGACCTCGCACAGGAGGATCGCGCGCGCTTCGAGGCGACGATGAAGGGCGATGCGCGCCTCGCAACGCTGGTCGGACGCCTGGCGGAAGATCGCGCGGCCCTTCGGGCGTTGCCCCGTGAGCACCCGGATACGCTCATGGAGGCCGTGCGCGAGCGGCTAGAGCGGTCGATGCTGCTCGATGAGCGCGACCCGCCGGC
>JBGTFI010000047.1:0-8336 GCA_041747335.1 Phycisphaeraceae bacterium
GTGGTGCGCAGGTCGCTGTCCCGGGCGAGTTCGAGGGCCTGGTCGCGGACGCGCTGGGGCAGGTCGCCCTCGGCGTCGGCCTGGAGACGCCAGGCGATGCGTTTGATCAGGAATCGCCGGTTGCCGCTGCGGGTGGGTTCGCCGAAAACGGCGCGGTACTTCTCCCGCAGTTGACTGGGCGTCATCGTCTCGAGCGCGGCGAGCTGGGCTTGGATGTTCAATGCATGTTCCGGCATGGGTCGCTTCCGGGCTCCGGGGCACGGGGGGTCTCCGCGGTCCGTGGCGTCAACCGTTGTGGGGCTGCCCACGCACACTGAGCGGTATTCCGCCGGAAGAATCAAGGCCGAATGGGCCGATTCGTGGGGAAATAGGTGAGTTGTGCAATGCGGCACGCTGGTGCAAGCTGACGACGGCGCGGGCGAGGAGGGCGGCGACCTCGGCGCGGCGCTGGGCGGGGGTCATGGTGGCGGGTTTGGGAGGGGTGGCTGGGGGCATGGGGATAGCTGCCAAAGACGCTTGGCTGGGGATTCCGTGAGCGCTATGCTGTGGGTGTTAACCGTATGGTGTTCCTATCTATGACATACGCCGCGCGGATCATGAGTTGCCCGGCCTCACCCACATTTGGGGGGGTGACCGTCGATGGTGCAGGGTGGGGTGGCACAGGGTGTAGAGCGAGTTTCACCCTGCCCACGGGCGACCGTAGTTGAACCCCACCGTGTGAACGAATGGAAACCGACGAACGGAGTCATCGGAATGACCTTTGATCTCAAGCGCTTGCTTGGACAGGTGGACAAGGAACTCCTGCGGGCGTTCTTGATCTCACGCGGCGTCAAACTCGACCTGGATTGGGGCAAGCTGCCCGCGAAGCGGTACGGACGCCAGGTCTTCGAAGCCTGGCAGGAATTGCCTCCCGAGCAGCAGGAGGCGGTCGAGCCTGATTTGCTTGAGGTGGATCGGCTCGCCCAGGAACGAGGTGTAAGAGGCATGATTCAGACTGCGGCGGCGTGCGGCCTCGCTCTGATCGATGAGTTAAGCGCCTATGACAGCATGGCGAGTCAGATCCTCCATGTCATGGTTCGTCATCCGCGCTTCTGGCAGGAGGCCAGCCGCTTCGTCGAGCTGGACAATCTTGTTCACAAGCCGTGGTGGACGACCTATCCAGGGCTGCCAGCGGAGTCCATCAAGGGAGCGAAGCAGAAGGCGCTGAAGCTGCGGAAAGAGGTATCTGGGTTCTATCTGGAGCGGGAAGGACGGGGCCGTACGAGTGACGTGCAACACCATGTGCGTGGGCCGAAAGTCCACTATTTCTTCGTGTATTTGGACTCGTACGTCGAGAACAGCCTCACGGTCGTGGGGCCGAACAAGATCGACCTTCGCCCGCGGCGGCCCGTGTTCGACGTGGTGTTCGTCTTCAATGGCACTTCGGGCGAGCTTTCCCTGGTGGCGAAAGGCGGCAAGGCGATCACCGAGCCGCTTCGAAGCATGTTCTGCCGGACCGTCTTTGGCATCGAGCCGCCTTCGGTCACAAGTGAGGAGCCCCCCTATCGACTGAATCTGCTACTGGACCCGGAGGCCCAGTTTCCGACAGACCTGGGCGACGGCATCGATCAGGTCAAGGTGCGAAAACTGAGCCTGCGATTGGTCGGCCAGGGCAGGCGTTGCATCATCCTGGAGGGTGATCCTGATGGTGGTCCGAAGGACGTGTATGCGCTGGCGCAGAGGGTATTCCGTGACGGCGTGTTTTCCCCCCACGAGCTGCGAGTGACCGGCGTTACCTTCCGATTCCTGTTCAGCCCGAACGCTCCATACAAGAAACGCTCGATTACGTTTGAGGTTTCGTATCCGCGCACGGATACCTTCAAGACCGAGAGCGATGCGGTACAAGACCTCATTCGCCGCTGCCTGAGGCGCTGGGGGTTGGATGTCACAGAACCCTTTGACTCATCTAATCCGGCAACTGGCCGACCCCGTCGGTCTCGTCGCGGCCGCTGACCTAGAAGTCTGGCCGCCGCGGTTCGTCCGCGCCTGCCTCGACGCTGGGTTGCTTACGCGTGTGGAGGATGCGCAGCACATACTCTGCCCCCATTGTGAACAGCCTCACGTCGTCGAGGTGGGCCAGTGCCGGATTGAGGGCCGTCTACGGCTCATCGGCACCTGCGCGGAAAGCGGCGCGTTCCCCGTGGACGAAGAACTTGTGCGTCAGTGGCGGCCATCGCTCATGGGCTTCGCCAAGTTGGTCCGTCGCGGGCTGGGCTGCCCGGAAGAACCGGTGACCTGGGTTGGGACCATCGCGTGCGACATCGGCTACGTCATCCAGCGCGGACAGGCCCTGCGTATTATCCTTTGCAGCAGTGAACCCGATTGGAAGCTGTTACGCGGTTCCAAGGCGCTGGTGGTCCTCATCACGCCTCCGGGGCTGCACCTGGCCGACCTTCCGGACAATACCCACACGGTGCCGCTGAGCGAGCTGATCGAGTGGCATGCCGAAACTGGCATGATCTGCCGGACGGATCACATCATTGGGGTATTGGGCGATGAAGGCACGCTTCATGTTGATGGATTCTCTGCTCCATTTCTTATCCGGCGGGGGACCAAGCACCACGTGCCTACGCTCAGGCCACAGCTCGCACTCCTGCTCGAGAAGCTCGCCGGACGAGATTCGATCGCGATCGACGAGGTGGTGTTCACCGGGGAGGGCGCGGTCTGGAATCAAAGGTGGAATCCGAACGACCAGAAACTGGTCAATGCGATTCGAACGGCCCTCAACGAGCTCAAGAACGCGCTGCTCGCGGCCAAGCCGCCCTTACGCGAGCAATACTCCCTGAGAATCCGCAAGGAGATCATCGAGAGGAAGATGCAGGAATAGGGCCGAACATAAGCGGAAATCAGTGGAAACATCAGCAGGTCGCTGACTTTTTGGCCTCGATCCTTTGCTCTGCCTAGCCGGCAATTGGGCCAGCTGGCGGACAAAGGAGTTGTCCCCATGGTCGGTGAGCATTATGGGCGACCGAACACGTCCATTTCCCGCATGATCCGCCGCAAGGCCAGGTCTCTCAGTCGGCACCCGGGGTTCAGCAAGACTGACATCGAGGATCTCCAACAGGAGCTGTGGGCCCATCTGCTGGAACGCCAGGCTCACTATAACCCCGCGTTGGCGTCATTCGAGACGTTTGCGGATCGCCTGATCTCCAATCGGGCATGTTCCATCCTGCGGCACCGGCGCAGACACAAGCGGCATCCGAAGTTCGAATCGATCTCGCTCAATGGTGTTATCGAAGGGGACGGTGGAGAGGTACAGGCGGTCTACGAGACCATCGAGTCACCTTCCAGTCCGAGGCCTGACGCCCGAGATCTGATTGAAGACGTTCAGACCCTGATTGCCCAACTTGATGTCCCCGATCGCCTTGTGGTCATTGCCCACCTCGATGGTTTGTCGAAGCAGGCCATTCGCCGACACCTGGGGATTTCACGTCGCCAGCTTGATCGATCTCTCAATCGCATCCGCGAAGCCGCGCAGCGCATGGACTTGATCGACTATTTCTGAAGTTGAACGGGCAACACCGCCCGCCATCGGCGTATGTCATCCATAGGAATGTCTCCCAATCCTGAGTCCAACGGACTGACGACCATGCCCCACCGGGTCTATCGCTACAGCTTCCCATCGAGTGTGCCCATGAGCGAGGTGCGCGACACCCTACGCCTCGCGGCATTGGCCACGGAGAGCGTGTTCGGGCGGCGGCGGGTGCTGCTGGAGGCCGACTTCGACCTGTCGGATGACGAGCGGGCGTGCTGGTTCGACACCTCGACCGAGGTGGGCCGGCATCTGCACCAGGTGTTCCGTGGGTACGCATGCCGGGAATTCGGCCCCGGGTCGTTCCGTGTCTCGAAGGTTCTTCCGGAAACGCTGTCCATGAATTCATAGCGCGAGTGCGTTTCGGAGTCCCCTGAGTGCCCCCCCATCCCCTCCAACACGTCCTCGATAAGCTGGACTCGCCGCGACGGACAGCGAGCGGTTTTGAGGCCAGGTGCCCGGCGCACGACGATCGCCACGCGAGCCTGAGCGTGGCGCGAGGCGAGGATGGTCGCGTTCTTCTGCATTGCCATGCGGGCTGTTCACCCTCGGAGGTGTGCGGCGCGATCGGCATCGGGATGAAGGATCTGTTCCTACAGCCCGAGAGCGATGGGAAGCGGACACCCGGGCGCATCACGCACACCTACGACTACCTCGACGCCGGGGGCCAACTCCTCTATCAGGTGGTCCGCTACGAGCCCAAGGCCTTCCGGCAACGCCGACCCGATCCCGAGTCCCCGTCGCGGTGGAAGTGGAGCCTCAACGGGACGCCGCGCGTGCTGTATCGCCTGCCCGAGCTCCTCGCCGCCGATCCGGGGCAGTGGGTGTTCATCGTCGAGGGGGAGAAGGACGCCGACCGGCTCTGGGATCTGGGGCTGATCGCGACGACCTGTCCGCAGGGGGCGGGCAAGTGGGCCAAGCTCTCCGAGGATTCGGCGCTGCATGGGCGGCGTGTGGCGATCGTTCCGGATCGCGACAAGCCCGGACGAGCGCACGCGGACGATGTCGCTAAACGACTGACCGGCCGCGCGGCGGAGGTCCGCATCGTCGAACTACCGAATACTCCAGGGGCAATTCCGGGGGCAATTCCGGGGGCATTTCCGGGGGTCAAGGATGTTTCGGACTGGCTGGACGCGGGCGGCACGGCCGAGCAGTTGGTGGCGCTGGTCGAGAAGGCCGAGCCGGTAGCGGCGCAGCCGCCGCGGGCGATGCCGGAACCTCGGGGCGGCGTTCCCAACGTGGTGATCGACACCGATGAGCACCGCGTGGTGGCGGAGACGATCGAGACACTCGCCGCCGATCCCGATCTCTTCCAGCGCGGGGCGATGCTGGTACGGGTGATCCGCGACCGCCAGCCGCGCGACGGCATCGTGCGCAGCGGCAGCGCCGCGACGATCCAGATGCTGCCGACAGCTAACCTTCGTGAGCGGATGACTCGGTGGGCAACCTTTACCAAGATCAATTCAAAGTTTGAGGAGGTGGCCGCCCACCCGCCGGGATGGTTGGTCGCGGCGATCGATGCCCGGGGCCAGTGGGATGGCATTCGACCGCTGCTCGGGATCAGCGACACGCCGATCCTCCGGGCGGACGGCTCCATCTGTCAGGTCCCCGGGTATGACGAGCGGACCGGGGTGCTTTACGAGCCGGCGCCCGGCGAGCAGTTCCCGCCGATCCATCCGGAGGCAGGCCTGGACGATGCCGACGCGGCGCTCGGCGAGCTCTTGGAGGTCGTGTGCGACTTCCGGTTCGAGACCGAGGAGCACCAGGCGGCATGGCTGGCGGCGCTGCTCACCCCCCTGGCGCGGCACGCCTTCCGAGGGCCGGCGCCGCTGTTTCTGATCGACGCCAACGTGCGCGGCGCGGGCAAGGGTTTACTTGCCCAGACCATCGGGCACATCGTTCTGGGGCGCGAGGTGCCTGTCTTCAGCTACGCCCACAGCACCGAAGAGATGCGCAAGAAGATCACGACGGTGGCCATCGCCGGCGATCGGATGGTGCTCCTGGACAACCTCGAGGGCACGTTCGGCAACGACGCCCTGGATCGCGCCCTGACTTCGACGCGGTGGAAGGATCGCATCCTGGGCAGAAGCGAGCAGGTCGATCTGCCGCTGCTGCCGGTGTGGTACGCCACTGGCAACAACGTGCAGGTGGGGGCGGACACCACCCGCCGGGTCATCCATATAAGACTGGATGTATTGGAAGAGCAGCCCGAGCACCGGACCGGTTTTCAACACCCGGACCTGCTGGGTTGGATAAGACAGCAGCGCGGGCGCTTGCTCGCAGCGGCGTTGACGATCCTCTCGGCGTACATCCGGTCGGGCATGCCCGACCAGCATCTGACCCCCTTCGGCAGCTTCGAGGGCTGGTCGCGCCTGGTCCGCCAGGCGGTGGTGTGGGTCGGTCTTCCGGACCCGTGTCTGACACGGATCAGGCTGGTCGAGTCGGCCGACGCCACGGGCGATGCGCTGACGTCGCTGGTGGAGGCCTGGCGCGCTTATGACCCTGACAACCGGGGGGTGTTTGTCGCCGAGATGATCACCGCGCTCTATCCGGCCGACGGCCAGTCGCGCCTCTCGGATGAGGCATCCGCCGGGATGCGCTCGGCGCTCGAGAACCTCGTCGGCACTCAGCCGGGCAGGCCACCGTCGGCCAGGAAGGTGGGAACCCGGTTGCGCGGCTTTCGCCGACGAGTCTTTCGTGGCTGGTATCTCGACTGCGATGAGGGCAAGACGGCCAAGGGCAAACGCTGGCGCCTCCACCGGGTCGCGGCGCCGGCTGGAAGTGACTGTGGTGACTGTGATGACTGTCAGATCGCCGCGCCGGCAAATGAATAAACATGAATCATCGGAGAACACGAAATGCCCAACGGCTGTTCGCACAGTCACAACAGTCACATAGTCACTCGCCGATGGGGCGGTCCAGCGGGGTTTGGGCACGTTTCGCCCACGGGCCACCCTGTGGCGGCAGGCGGCGTGGGCTACTCATCGCTACGCCCACCCCCCCCGGAAGGCCCCGGTCGCGACGTGGCCCAACGTGGGCCAAACGTCGCCCAAGTCCCTCATCCCTCCTGACACCGCACGGAATCCCCCGGAATACCACACCATGAAGATCGAACTACTCCCCACCGACACCATCAAGCCCTACGAGCAAAACCCGCGCGTTAACGACCCGGCGGTGGCCGCCGTGGCGGCATCCATCCAGGAGTTCGGCTTCCGCCAGCCGATCGTCGTCGATGGTGACGGCGTCATCATCGTCGGCCACACGCGGTGGAAGGCGGCCCGTCAGCTTGGCCTGGAGAAGGTGCCCGTGCATGTGGCCACCGGACTGACCGAGGCGCAGGTCAAGGCATACAGAATCGCCGACAATCAGACCGGGGCGCTCTCGAGTTGGGACAACGACCTGCTCGTGGCCGAGCTCCTGGCGCTCAAGGATGTCGATTACGACCTCGACCTGATTGGTTTTACCCCGGATGATCTGGCACGGCTGTTCAATGGCAATTCCGGCGAGGGGCTGTGCGATCCCGATGAGGTGCCCGATCCACCGGACGAGGCGGTGACCAGGCCCGGCGACCTGATCATCTTCGGCGACTCCCGCACCGGGAAGGGGCACCGCCTGCTGTGCGGTGACAGTGCCAAGGCAGAAGACGTCGATCGGCTGCTCGAGGGTACGCCGATCCACCTGGTGAACACCGATCCGCCCTACAACGTCAAGGTCGAGCCGCGCTCCAACAACGCCATCGCGGCGGGCAACAGCTCCTTCAAGGCTTCGGGCAAGGCTCGAGGTTCCGGGGGGAAGCGCACGCACCACCAGGCGTTCGACGTCGCCCGCCAGGGTGAGAAGCAGGCCACGCACACCAAGCTGCGGGCCAAGGACCGGCCGCTCGAGAACGACTTCGTGACCGGCGAGGCATTTGACGCGATGCTCCTGGCGTGGTTCGGCAACGCCTCGCGCGTGCTGAGGCCCGGCGGATCGTTTTACATCTGGGGTGGCTACGCCAACCTGGGCAACTACCCCGGGCCGCTCAGGAAGTCGGGCCTCTACTTCAGCCAGGGCATCGTGTGGGACAAGGAGCATCCGGTTCTGACCCGCAAGGACTTCATGGGCGCGTTCGAGATCTGTTTTTATGGCTGGAAGGAAGGCGCTGGGCACAAGTTCTACGGGCCCAACAACGCCACCGACCTGTGGCACCTCAAGAAGGTCAACCCGCAGAGCATGGTTCACCTGACCGAAAAACCCGTCGAGCTCGCTGCCCGGGCGATGCAGTACTCCTCGAAACCAGGCGAGCACGTGCTCGACCTCTTCGGCGGCAGCGGCTCGACGCTGATCGCCGCCGAGCAGACCGGCCGGCGGGCGTTTCTCATGGAGATCGACCCGCTCTACTGCGACGTGATCATCCAGCGCTACGAGAAGTTCACCGGCGGGCAGGCTCATCGCGTGGCGATGGAGAAGGTGTGAGATGGCCAAGGCCGACCAGACGGTGGTGCTTGAGCGCATCCACGACGTGACGCGGCTGCTGCTGGCTGGCGCCGAGTTCGCCGACATCCGCCAGTACGCCCTGGAGCGCAAGTGGGAGGTCAGCGACCGCCACATCCGCCGCTACATCGAGAAGGCCTATAAGCGCCTGACCAAGGTGGGCAAGCGCGACCGCGACCAGCTCCTGGGCCGCCACCTCATGCAGCGGCGGGCGCTCTACGCGCGCTGTCTCAAGGGTGGGGACATGCGCACGGCGCTGCAGGTGGTGCGCGACGAGGCGAACCTGCTGGGG
>JBGTFI010000048.1:0-3653 GCA_041747335.1 Phycisphaeraceae bacterium
GCCTGTTGGCGGGCGTGCCGCCCGCCCCACTGTCAAACATTCTTTCGTTTCTCGCCGGGTGTGCCCTATAATACGCGGTGTCGCGGCGGATTGCCGCATGAGGAGCCAGATCGCCTTGGAACTGACCATTCGTCTTCCTGACCAGACCGATCGCGTGGGCGTTGCGGGGCCTGGGGAGTGCAACTTCAAGATCATCCGCGAGGCGCTGGGGGTGAACATCGCCGCACGGGATCAGGCACTGCGCATCAGTGGTCAGAGCCAGGCCGTGGGCCACGCCGCGCAGGTGATCGACCGTCTCTCCCAGGCGGCGACGCGGAACCAGCCGCTCAGCCGGCAGCAGCTTCTGGATGCGATCCTGGCTGCGGAGCGAAGGGGCGGTCCTGCCGGCGTGGCGCAGACCAACGGTGGACCGTCCACCGGCAAGGGCCTGGGCGCTTCGCGGCTTCAGCGGGGGATCGCCCGGCCGACGGCGCCGCCGGACCCGATCGATGTGTACGTCAACCGCCGGGAGATTCAACCGGCCACGGAAGGGCAGAAGCACTATCTGGAGGCGATCCACGCGCACGACCTGACGCTTTGCTGCGGCCCGGCGGGAACGGGCAAGACGTACCTGGCGGTGGCGGCCGCAGTGACCATGCTCAAGCACGGGCAGGTGCGGAAGCTGGTGCTGGTGCGTCCGGCGGTCGAGGCGGGCGAGAAGCTGGGATTCCTTCCGGGGGATCTGTTGGAGAAGGTCAATCCTTATCTGCGGCCGCTGCTCGATGCTCTGCACGACATGATGGACTTCGAGCAGATTCAGAAGTTCATGGCGTGCGACCTGATCGAGATCATCCCTTTGGCGTTCATGCGCGGCAGGACGCTCAACGAGGCGCTGATCATTCTGGATGAGGCTCAGAACACGACGAAGTCTCAGATGATGATGTTCCTGACGCGGCTGGGGCATGGGAGCAAGATGATCGTGACGGGTGACACGACGCAGATCGACCTGGAGGAGCCGCGCGAGTCGGGGCTGCTGGATGCGGTGCGTCGTCTGCGGCGGGTGCCGGGGGTGTCGATGGTGACGCTGGGGCGGGCGGACATCGTGCGTCACAGCCTGGTACAGCGGATCGTGGAGGCGTACGGGGAAGCTTCCGGGGGGGCGGCTACGGGCTTGGAGGAGGGATTGGCCGAGGGGGTGGATAGCTATTAAGTCTTTTCTTTTGAATCACTTGTGCGCATTAGCTTGATTATCGGCGGTGGTGCGTACAATAGTGGTCGATCAATCGGCCGATAGGCAGGAATGCTCCGGTCCAGGCCGGAGCGGTTTGTTTACAGGACATTCGGACAGGCATTGGCATGGCGATCGTAAAAGGCAACTCCCCGCGTCGTCGCGAAGTCCGGCGGTCGCTGTCGCGTCCGACGGGTCATCGCGGGCTGTGGTGGCGTCAGCCGGAGGTGGTCTGGCCGGTGGTGTTCGCGCTGGCGTTCACGCTTGTGGCGGGGATGGTGACGCTGTGGGCGCGTGCCCAACCGCGCTACGCGGTGGATCAGGTGGTCTCCCAGCCGATCG
Organism: Phycisphaeraceae bacterium; assembly: GCA_041747335.1. Lineage (GTDB taxonomy): Bacteria > Planctomycetota > Phycisphaerae > Phycisphaerales > Phycisphaeraceae > JBGTFI01. Next base: position 1,550 of record JBGTFI010000048.1, read on the forward strand.
TCGCGCGGGTCGAGTTCACGGCGCTGGATCAGGAACGGACGCAGCAGCGGCGGGAACTGGCCGCGGCGCGCGTCCCGCCGGTTTATACGCCCAACGACACGTACCTGAGCCAGATTCAGAACAAACTCGAACACCTGGGGAGGCTTGCGGCGGACGAGGCTGCGGTGACGTTCGACAAGCTTCCGCACGACACGGTGCAGTCGCTGCAGCTGACCCCCGAGGCGTTCGCCTCGGCGCGGGAGCTTGTGCGGGACAAGTCGCCCGCGGGATGGAAGGAGCTCAGCGACCAGTTCATCAACCGGCTGCGCTTCTTCGCGCTGCTCAGTCCGCAGCAGTTCGACACGGAGACCAACCTCGACCGCAATCCGGCGCAGAAGATCACGATCCGCCAGGGCGAGGACGCGGTGCAGACGCGCCATTCGATGGAGCTGTTTTCGACGCGTGGGGACAACGCGAACCTGCGGGCGGAGCTTTACGGGGTCAGCGCCGAGGTGTTCGGGCGATCGGCGCTGGCGGACGCGGCGACCAAGCTGGTGACGTCGAGCCTCGCCCCGACGATCGCGCTGGATGAGGAGCGCACGCGTCTGCTGCGCGAGCAGGAAAGGCGAAGCCCGGAGCATGACGTTCGCACGACCTATCAGCCTAATGATCTGCTCATCCGGGCAGGAAGGCAGCTCACGCGGCTGGACCTGGAACTGCTGGCGGAGGAGCGAGCGCACTATCGCGACGCGCTGGGCGCGGTGCATACCTGGCTGGTGCTTCCTGCGCGGATGCTGGTGGTGGGGCTGGTGGCGGCGGCGCTGTGGATCTACTGCTGCCTCTACTACCCGCGCATTCCGCGCAATCCGATGCGCGGGTTGGCGATCACCGCCGTGATGATCTTCGCCCAGCTCGCGGCGGTGGGGCTGACGCTCTGGCAGCCGTCGCTGACGACGGTGACGATCAACTTTCCGGCACTGGTTGCGGTGATGATCTTCTCGATCGCGTACGACCGGCGGTTGGCGCTGACGATCGGCGCGATGCTGACGCTGCTGCTGGTGGTGAGCCTGGACCTTCCGCCCGCGGCGGCGCTGGTGACGCTCACGGGGGTGACGGCCTCGGCGATCCAGCTTCGTGAGGTTCGCTACCGCTCGAAGCTGGTGATGACGGGATTGTGGACGGGCATCGCCATGTCCATCACCGCCGCCGCGACGGGCCTGGCGTTTGGACCGCTGCAACTGGCGGACCAGATCAGCCGCATCGCGTCGGACACGATCGCGGCGTTCCTGACGGGCGTGGCGGCGGGGATGGTGGTGCAGGTGGTGCTTCCGGGCGTGGAGCGGGGGTTCAAGGTGACCACGGCGCTGACGCTCAAGGACCTCAACGACGCCTCAAACCCGCTGCTTCAGAGACTGGTTCAGGAAGCGCCCGGGACTTACCAGCACTCGCTGCGCATCGCGGACATGGCCGAGGCCGCGGCCGAGGCGGTGGGCGCCGACGGGCTTCTGTGCCGCGTGGGGGCGATGTACCACGACATAGGCAAGACCAACAAGCCGCAATACTTCGTCGAGAATCAGGGCGAAGGCCCCAACCGCCACGCGAAGCTCTCGCCGGCGATGAGCCTGCTGATCATCGTCGGGCACGTGAAGGACGGGATCGAGATGGCGCGGGAGTACGGCCTGCCGCGGGATGTCAGGCACTTCATCGAGTCCCACCACGGGACGACGCTGGTGGAATACTTCTTCCACGCCGCAAGGCAGCAGCGCGACGCCGAAGGACGCGAAGCGCCCGAGGAGTTCGAGTTCCGCTATCCCGGTCCCAAACCGCAAACGCGCGAAGCGGCGATTCTGATGCTCTGCGACGGGGTGGAGGGCGCGGCCAGGGCGATGTCCGAGCCGACGCCCATGCGCCTTGAGCAGCTCACCCACACGATGGCGAACAAGCGGCTGATGGACGGGCAGTTCGACCAGTGCCCGCTGACGCTCCGCGACCTGTCACGGGTCGAGGCGGCCATCACCAAGACGCTCTGCGCGGTCTACCACACCCGGAACAAGGACCCCGACGCGAAGAAGAAGGAGCCCGCGTCGCAGACCGGGCCCCGGGCCAGGTCGGCGTGACCCCCGGC
>JBGTFI010000049.1:0-7150 GCA_041747335.1 Phycisphaeraceae bacterium
CGACCGACGCAACGGCATCGCCGGCGACTTCTCCGCAAGCGTCAACCTCACCGATACTCTCAACCTCCAGCCGATGCGGCTCTTCAGCGTCGCCGGCGCGCTCTCCGGCGCGACCGTCCGTTCGAGCGTCGATATCCTCCGCGCCCTCTTCACCGCCGTGCATGACAGCACCCTCCAGGTCGCCGTCCGCGACGGCGTCACCGGCCCGGTCACCGCCCCTGCTGATTTCCTCAACACCACCGCCCTTATCCGAAGCCTCGACATCCGCGGCGATCGCAACTCGGCCACCCCCGCCCTTATCAACTCCCACATCGCGGCGCCCAACATCACCACGCTGAACATCGCCTCCGTCGAAACCGACAACGCCGGCCAACCCTTCGGCGTCAGCGCCCTGACCATCAACCGCCTCAACCGCCGCGATGATCCCACCTTCCTGCTTCCGGCCGCGCCGGGGCTGACGCAGGACGAGGACTTCATCGTCCGCCTGGTGTGAGTCGCTTCCCCGCGGCCTGCCCGCCGCCTGACGAGCCTTGTCCTCATGCACGGCCGGTGCTAGAGTGATGCATACCTGTCGCCGCGACCTGAACACCTCATCCCACCTTCAGGGAGGCCGGTCATGACTGGTGCCCGTACTTTCAAGGGATTCACCCTCATTGAGCTGCTCGTGGTGATCTCGATCATCGCGCTGCTGATCTCCCTGCTGATACCGTCTCTCGATCAGGCGCGCCAGCAGGCACGCGTGGCCATGTGCGCGTCGAATCTCCATCAATTCGCCGCCGCCGTCACCGCTCACGCGGCCGACAACCGGGGACGGGCCATGACCGCCTATCGGCGCGCTCCCGGTTGGAACGACCCGACCACCATCGGCCTGAGCGACCCCGACGGCGAGTACTGGAACGTTCACACAATCAACGGATACATCCAATCCTTCAACGAGGAGCGGAAGGACGGCAGGGGCATCATCATCTGCCCGAGCACCGACACCGCCTGGTATGAGCGCTTTGTCAACACCTTCTACACCAGCAGCTGGGGCTTTACGCAGATGACCTACAGCTACTTCGGCGGCGTGGACCGCTGGGATGCACCCGAAACCCACCTGCACAACAGCGCCCCTCAGGATCTCGCCACCTCCCGTCTGGAAGAGCCCGGCCGAGTCCTTATGAACGACACCCTCCTGTTCGACGGCTCGACCGGGAATTTCCGTTACAACCACGGCCGACTCGGCTGGGCCTACAACTACCCCCCGACACCCGGCTCCTACTATTCCGACTTCGGCCCCGCGCCCGCCATCACCGGGTTCAATCAACTGCGAGCCGATGGCAGCACCCGCTGGAAAACGCCGGCGCAGTTCAGATACCTCAACCAGATGACCAACCCCGTTGACGCGGGGGGACGCTCTTCCGGCGGGCGCTCTTCCGGGGGGCGCGGCGGTGATGGCGGATCCACCGGCTATCTGGATGGCTGGGTGGGTCTGCAGGGCGGGCCGCGGTATTACTGACCCGCCTCCCGGGAAATCTGGCCGGGATGGTCTTCGCTCGACCCGCCCGTACGATGGGGCTATAAATCATCCTGCGTGCTTCCACACTGAATCACATCCGATGCAGGATCAGGCCTCATCATGCAATACCTTCATCGCCATGCAGCGCTGACGATCCTTCTCCCGCTTGTTCTGCTTGCAGGTGAGTCCGCCCGCGCTGACGAATCCACACTCCTCACCCACACCCGACAGCTCACCTTCGAAGGCCGACGCGCCGGTGAGGGATACTTCAGCGCCGATGGCCGCCTGCTCGTCTTCCAGAGCGAACGCCATGAGGGCAACCCCTTCTACCAGATCTACCTTATGGACCTCGAAACCGGGGACACCACCCTGATCTCCCCCGGCCACGGCAAGACGACTTGCGCCTGGATTCATCCCTCCAGCACCAGAATCCTCTTCGCCTCCACCCACGAAGACCCCGATGCGAAGAAGAAGCAGGAGGAAGAACTCGAACTCCGCGCTTCCGGCCAGCAGCGCCGATACGAATGGAGCTTCGATGAACACTTCGAGCTCTACGAGAAAGACCTCGCCACCGGCGCGCTCACGCGCCTCACTGACGCGAACGGCTACGATGCCGAAGGCTCGTACTCCCCCGACGGCTCGCTCATTGCCTTCGCCTCCAACCGACACACCTACGACCGCGCGCTCACCGACGACGAGAAAAAACAGCTCGAACACGACCCGTCCTACTTCATGGACCTCTACCTCATGAACGCCGACGGTTCGAACCTCCGCCGCCTGACCGATGCCCCCGGCTACGACGGCGGGCCGTTCTTCAGCCCCGACGGCAAGCGCCTGTGCTTCCGACGCTTCTCCCCCGACGGCGCCACCGCGGAGATCTACACCATCGCCATTGATGGCCGCGATGAGCGCCGCCTCACCCACCTCGGCCACATGTCCTGGGCGCCTTACTACCATCCCTCCGGCGAATACCTCATCTTCACCACCAATGTCCACGGCTTCGCCAACTTCGAGCTTTACCTCGTCGATGCCCAGGGCCGCAAAGATCCCGTCCGCGTCACGCACACCGAGGGCTTCGACGGCCTGCCAGTCTTCTCCCCTGACGGCAACCGGCTGGCCTGGACCTCCAACCGCGCCCCCGGCAATCAGTCCCAGATCTTCATCGCCGACTGGAACCACGCCAAGGCCCGTGAAATGCTCGGCCTGGCCGACGCCCCCGCCATCGCCATCCCCGAAACCGCCGCCGACATCACCGCCGCCGACCTCGAAAAACACGTCCGCATCCTCGCCGGTGAAGCCATGCAGGGCCGCATGACCGGCGAAGCAGGCGAACGCCTCGCCACGCAGTACGCCGCCGATGCCTTTCGCGCCCTGGGCCTCGTGCCCGCGGGCGACAACGGTACATACTTTCAACAGTTCGACTTCACCGCCGGCGTTTCCCTCGGCCCCGACAACGCCCTCACTGCAACCTTCCCCGACGACAAGACCGCCCGCTACAAGCCCGACCATGACTGGCGGCCCCTCTCCTTCTCCGCCACCGGCCAAATCCCCGCCGCGCCCGTCGTCTTCGCAGGCTACGGCATCGTCGCCCCGGCCGAGGGCGATTTCGAGGAATATGACGCCTACGTCCACCTCGATGTCACCGACAAATGGGTCATGATCCTCCGCTACCTTCCGGAGAACATCGCCCCCGAGCGCCGACAGCACCTGCACCGCTACGCCAGCCTCCGCCACAAAGCCATGACCGCCCGAGACCGCGGCGCGCGCGGCCTGATCGTCGTCTCCGGCCCCAACTCCCAGGTGAAAGAGCAGCTCATCCCCATGCGCCTCGACGGCTCGCTCGCGGGCAGCGGCCTGGCCGCGCTCTCCATCACCGATGAACTCGCCGAAGTGTTCCTCAACCTCCACGACAAATCCCTCAAGTCCCTTCAGGACAAGCTCGACACCGGCGAGCCGATGATGGGCTTTAGCCTCGACAAGGTATCGCTCAACGCCTCGATCGATATCGAAAAAGAAACCCGCACCGGCCGTAATGTCCTGGCACGCCTTCCCGCCGGTGACAAGCCCACCGAGCACATCGTCATCCTCGGCGCGCACATCGACCACCTCGGCCAGGGCCGCTCCGCAGGCTCCACCGCCCGGGATGAGGAATCCGAGGACATCCACTACGGCGCCGATGACAACGCCTCCGGCGTCGCCGCCCTCTTCGAGGTCGCCCAACACCTCAGCGCGAGCCGCGACCGTAAGGGAGCGCAAAAACCCTCCGAAGCGAGCCGCGACCATCAGGGAGCGGAAAACTCTGGCCTCAAACACGACATCCTCTTCGCCGCGTGGTCCGGTGAGGAGCTTGGCCTGCTCGGCTCCGCACACTTCGTCAATCACCTCGCCGAAGGCGACCCCGCGCGCACGCTTCACCCCCACATCATGGCCTACATCAACATGGACATGGTCGGCCGCCTGCGCGAAAACCTCATCGTTCAGGGCGTCGGCTCCAGCTCCATCTGGCCGGCCGTCATCGAGCAGCGCAACGCCCCCGTCGGCCTGCCGATCACCCTGCAGAACGATTCCTACCTCCCCACCGACGCCACCAGTTTTTACCTGCGCGGCGTGCCGATCCTGAGCCTCTTCACCGGCTCGCACGCCGAATACCACTCCCCGCGCGACACGCCCGACACCCTCAACTACGATGGCCTTGCCCGCGTCGCGAAACTGGCCGCCCTCATCACCCGCGACCTCGCCCTGCGTGACAAAGCCCCCGATTACCAGGCCCAGGCCCGCCCCGATTCCGGCGCCCAGCGCGCCCGCCTGCGCGCTTACCTGGGCACCATCCCCGATTATGCCGCGGAGGATATCGAAGGCCTCAAGCTCTCGGGCGTCGTCAAATCCGGCCCCGCCGAACAGGCCGGACTACGCGCCGGCGACATCATCCTCGAACTCGCCGGCCGAAAGATCACCAACATCTACGACTACACCTACGCCATCGAAGCCCTGAAGATCAACGAACCCGTGAGCATCACCATCGAACGCGAAGGCAACAGCCTCGAACTCACCCTCACACCAGGCTCCCGCGAATAAGTCGCGAAGTTCGATCGCTCTCCCCCCCCAATCCAATCCATCCACGCGGGGCGGGCGTTGGGATAAACGTTATCCAACAGCAGGTCCACCACAGGCGACAGCGCAGCCATCACACCGCGTCCGCCCGGCCGGGCGGAACGTGTAGCGGCATCAATGACGGCGGCGAGGGCGCGCAGGTCGGCTTTCATTCTTGAGTATCCTGGACTTGTTGTCTTGGGGCAGAACGCTGTCCAGACTCATCCGACAACGCGGAGGACGCCACCGGCTCGACGGCGAGCGATGTGTCGTGTCCCCGAGACAGGATCCAACGAGCGATAAAGAACATGACAATCCAGACGTAGCCCTTACCCGGTTCTTCTCCAAGGGCATTGTTGAGCGCCTGAAATCCGATCCAGTAGAATGCTGAGAATCCGAATGCAATCCAAGCGGCGCTCTTGCGACTGAGTGGCCGCCCTACTATCGCATAACGAATAATGATCGGTGGAGTGAGACCCAAGGTCCATGTGATCACGAAACTTACTGCAAGAGTCAGAGCCAGCAGCTTTGGATCGTCGAGCGCAAGTTGAACCATGCTCCCCGATACCTGCCGGGAAGGGTATTCCAGATCGAGGGATGGCTTCGAATCGTCCAGCAACACGACAGAATCGAACATTGCTGAGAAGAGATGCCTGTATTCGGACATCCGTCCCTCGGCCTCGTCGGCAAGCGGCCGTAGACCGCCGATTGAGCAATGAACTTGGATGAGATTGTGCCCTTGGATTAAGGTGAGCGTCCTGGTATGGAGGATCAGGGGAATCCCGCCCCGATCCGCACTGGCGGAAAACTCAAGCATGCATGCAGGTTCAGTCTCAATGGCAGTGGGTTCGGCGCTAATGAAGATGGCATCGGGCGGAATCATTCTGCGCATTGACTCAGGCGAGAAGAACTCCTCCTTCTCTAGCCGCGTGACCATCGTACCTGGGGGCAATGGGATCCTCTTGATCACGATGCGCATGCTTTCAAGGCCATGCCCACCCTCACTGGTGAAGACTTGAACGGTGTCGGGCCAATGAGTCTCGTCCGCGCTCCAGCTACTGGGATAGTCAACGGTGAACTGAGTTCCCTTCGCTTTTGGATGTCCTCCGGTGCTGAAGGTAACTCTATCGCCATCAAGGAAGTTCCTGACCGTTTCTGACGCATCGGCGACACCCGGATTCGAACACATCAGCAGAACCGCAAGACACGCAATTTCGCGATAGATCATGAGAATCTCCTAGTGCATGCCCCTGGAACGCACCCCATCCCCGTTCATGTCCCCCAGCACAGGACCGGCCGAGAGCAGCACCCGCGCCTCCAACACCTCCACCCCCCGGAATTCCCGGAAGCCCCGGAATCGCCCCACGCGCCCAAGCCGCCTCCCCCGCGCACCGCGCTCAAACAGCCCGCGCACACCCACACCCTTCCCGCCATTGCCCACAATCCCTTGCCCAGCCATGCGCAGCTCCCGGTGAAAATCCCGCTCCGGCGAAGTGCCTCGGAACACTTCCATTATACCCGCTCTCCATCCCCCGCAAACCCCAAATCCCCACCAAAATCCCGCGCACCCTTCACCCCGCACCCCACACCCTGCCCCATCACGGGGTAGAATTGCAAGGCATGGGGATCCCCGCTTTTTCCGATCCCGATGCATGCCCGGCCAGGCGTTCGCTCCCCGTGGCGGTGCTGCTGGCTGAGGGCGGCGGCGACGGCGTGAGCCTCTGTAAGGCGTTGTGCGACAGGCGTTTGGAGTTCTTCTTCACGCTCACGCCCGAAGAGCTGCTTGCCCGGATCGCCAGGCGGCCGGTTCGGGCCGTCCTGATCGTCGGCCGGGAGGCCCTCGGCCGCTCGCGCGAACTGGAGCAGACCCTCACGCGCTATTACCCAAAGACGCTCCTCGCCGAGCTGACTCGATCGCCCGCCGGCCACCCGACCCTCAACCCCCTGAACCAACCCCCGCAGCCCCCCCAACCTCCGCCCCCGCCCCCGGAATTATCCCCGCCCCCGCCCCCGGAAATGCCCCCGGAATCCCCGCCCCCCGCACTGCACCACGATGATGATGCCCGACTGACCCACGATGAACTGGCCATGCTCCTGGGAGGCGACTGGGACTGACGCCATGCAGCCAAAACCAAGCGGAGAGGGAACGATTGACGCATGATTCGCCACAACACGCCCCGGCCGACGTGCCGGCGCCCGAAGCGTCCGCCGACCCCATCCTGATCGTCGGCGATGATGCATTCGTGGATCGCGTGATGAAACTGCTCGATCGCGCGGCGATCACCGCTGCGGTCGAGCACGTCCCGAATTACCTCATGGCCCTGGGCCGCCTGGGTGACCTTACGCTGATTCCGGGGGCAATCATCGGGCCCGCGCAGAGTATTACGGATCGCCTGACCGTTACCGCCCGCGCCCTGCGCGAGCTGGCCCCGCACGCGAGGCTTATTCTCCTGCTGACCGGGCCGGATGAGTCTATCGCGGCCCGCGCTGTCGATGCCGGATTCGACTGCTGCCTCCCTCCCGCCGCCGATGCGAAAGCGCTTTCGCTTGCGATCAGCAACG
>JBGTFI010000050.1:0-12120 GCA_041747335.1 Phycisphaeraceae bacterium
GGCGGTGCGGCCTTCAGTGAGTCGTTCCTGGCCACCGTCGAGGCCGACGCCAAGCGTGCCGCCCAGGCGATTGCCGAGCGCGTCGAGCAGGCTTACCAGGACCGCGGGTGGCTGTGAGCCATTGTCCCTTAAAGGATCCGATGATGAGTTCGTCACTTGGCATCAGCCGTTCGGCGCTGCCCCTGATCTTCGCCGCGTTTCTCCTCGCGACGGCGCAGGCCCAGCAGCCGGCCGCCCCCCTCGACCGCACGGTGCTGCCGATCCCCGAGCCCCCGAGGCCGACGTACACACAGCTTGACGTGCGCGACGTGAAACCGCCGCCGCACTTTCAGGTCAAGGCGCCCGCGAACGCGCCCAACGTGCTGATCGTGCTCGTTGACGACCTTGGGTTTGCAGGGACCGCGACGTTTGGCGGACCCATGCGGACGCCCACGTTCGACCGATTGGCAGACGCCGGGTTGCACTACAACAACTTTCACACCACGGCCGTGTGTTCACCGACGCGCGCGGCGCTCAAGAGCGGTCGCAACCACCATGTGAACAACATGGGGTCGATCATCGAGACGGGCACCGCCTTTCCGGGGAATACCGGGCAGATCCCCGGCAGCGTCGCACCGATCGCCGAGTCCCTCCGGCTCAACGGTTACAGCACCGCCGCGTTCGGCAAGTGGCACGAGCTCGCCGCGTGGGAGGCCAGCGTCGCCGGGCCGTTTGATCGTTGGCCGACCCGCCAGGGTTTTGACAAGTTCTACGGATTCCTCGGCGGCGAGACCAACCAGTGGGCGCCCTTCATCTACGACGGAACCCATCAGGTCGAGCTGCCGGACGATCCCAATTACCACTTCCTGACCGACATGACCGACCAGACGGTCGCCTGGATCAAACTTCAGAAGGCGCTCGCGCCCGACAAGCCGTTCTTCGTCTACTACGCGCCTGGCGCCACGCACGCGCCTCATCACGTGCCCAAGGACTGGATCGCGCGCTGGAAAGGTAAATTCGACCAGGGCTGGGACAAGATGCGCGAGGAGATCCTCGCGAGGCAGATCGAACGCGGCGTCGTACCCGCCGGAACGGTGCTCGCGCCCAAGCCCGAGGCGATTCCGGATTGGGACCCACTCTCACCCGACGAAAAACGCCTCTTCGCCCGCCAGGCCGAGGTCTTCGCCGCCTTCGTGGAGATGACGGACTACGAGATCGGCCGGGTCGTCAGCGCCATCAGCGATGTCGGGCAGCTCGACAACACGCTGATCTTCCTGGTGTACGGGGACAACGGCACCAGCGCCGAGGGCGGTCGAAACGGCATGTTCAGCGAGATGACCTACTTCAACGGCGTGCAGGAGAAAGTCGAGGACATGCTCAAGCACCTTGACAACTGGGGCGGACCAGAGACGTATCCGCACATGGCGGCCGGCTGGGCGGTCGCCTTCGACACCCCCTACAAGTGGACCAAGCAGGTAGGCTCTGACTTCGGCGGGACCAAGGTCGGCATGGCCGTCCACTGGCCCAAGGGGATCAGGAGCAAGGGCGAGTTGCGCACGCAGTTCACCCACGTGATCGACGTGGCTCCCACCATTCTCGAAGCCGCAGGCCTGCCCGAACCGCGCGTGGTCAACGGGGTGCCGCAGCGCCCGATGGACGGCATCAGCATGGTCTACAGCTTCAACGAGGGCAAGGCGAAGGAGCGGCACATCACCCAGTACTTCGAGATGTTCGGCAACCGCGCCCTGTACCAGGACGGCTGGCTGGCCAGGACCATCCACCGGGCGCCCTGGGAATCCGTGCCCCGCCGACCCCTGGCCGAGGACATCTGGGAACTCTACGACACCCGAAACGACTTCAGCCTGGTTCACGACCTGTCGGCCAAGCACCCCGAAAAACTCGCCGAACTCCAGGCCTTGTTCATGTACGAGGCGGAAAAGAACCACGCCCTGCCCATCGACGACCGCGTGTTCGAGCGCATCATCGCCGCAAATGTCGGCCGCCCCGACCTGATGGCCGGCCGCACCTCCATCACCCTGGCTCAGGGGATGACGGGCATGACCGAGAACGTCTTTCTGAGCATCAAGAACCAGTCCAAGACCGTCACCGCCGAAGTGGAAGTGAATGAAGGCTCGCCCGCGCACGGCATCATCATCGCCCAGGGCGGGCGCTTCGGAGGCTGGGCGCTCTACGTCAAGGACGGCAAGCCCGCCTACGACTACAACTTCCTCGGATTGGAGCGATTTACGGTTGCGGCGAACGAGTCGCTCAAGCCCGGCAAGTCCACCCTCCGATTTGAGTTCGCCTATGATGGCGGCGGCGTCGGCAAGGGGGGCCTCGGCACGCTCTTCATCAACGACAAGAAGGTCGGCGAAGGCCGCATCGAGCGCACGCAGCCGAGAATCTTCTCGGCCGACGAGACGGCCGATGTGGGCATCGACCTGGCGACGCCGGTGGTCGAGACGATCGGTGCCGAGGCGCGGTCTCGGTTCAACGGAAAGATCCCGAAGGTGACGGTGGAGGTGAAGTGAGCATACGCATCCCCGGCTGCCGATGAATATCATGCACCTCGGGTCGAGTAACGCATCGCCGTCCATCGCAGGAGTTGTGTTCATGCACATGGTCAGGAACGTCGTGTCGGCGCGGTTCATCGCCTGGGTCATGGTGGCGGCCGCCGCGGCCCAAGCCGCATGGGCGGAACAATCAGGTGGCTTGGCGCTGTCGTCGGCCGGCGACAACGGCGTGAGCCAGGTTGCCGCCAGCACGTTCGCGGCAGGAGAAGAGAATCCCCCGGACGTCGATAGCGACTGGCGATTCCAGTTCGACACATGGATCTGGCTCATGGGTATTGAGGGCGATGTCACCTCCGGCCCGATTTCGGCCTCAGTGGACTCGGACTTCGGCGACATCCTCGACGCCTCCGATTCTCTGCTGGCGTTCTCCGGCCGCATCGAGGTCGGCTACAAACGATTGGCCGGTTTCGTTGACGGCATCTACGCCGACATCGGCGCAGACGACCGCAGCGGTTCCGGGGGCCTGGCGGACATTGACGTCACCATGGAAATGGGCATCGTCGACTTCGGGCTGATGTACCGTGTGTTCGACATGCCCACCGACCACCCGCTCAACACCACCATCGATCTCTATGCGGGGGCACGCTACATCGCGGTGGAAGTCGAACTTGATCCGGCGATGGTCGCCTCCGTCAGCAACGATGAGGACTGGATCGATCCGATCGTCGGCGCCAAGCTCCAGCTTCCGCTGGCGAAGCGCTGGCACCTGGGCTTGTGGGGCGATGTCGGCGGGTTCGGCGCAAGCTCCGACTTCACCTGGTCCGCCACCGGCGTCCTCGGCTTCAGCTTCGAGCTCTTCAAGCTTCCCACCACCCTTTACGGCGGCTACCGCGCGATGGGCTGGGATTACTCCACGGGAAGCGGTTCGAGCGCCTTTGAGTGGGACGTCATCCTGCACGGACCACTGATGGGCCTGGAAATGCGCTTCTGACGTGGCCCTCGCGGGCCGCCGCGTTGTCGAGACTTTCCAACTCCCTTTTGGGAACCTTCCAATGCGACCATCCCGGTTCGTCGCCCACACCGTTCACCCCGCGCGTGCGACATTCCTGGCGTGTCTGATCGCGATGTCCCTTTCCGCCTGCGGCCCGGCCCGCTCGCGCATGCCCGTCCCGGCCGAGCTTGTTGCGTCCGCCACGATCCCCGGCATGCCCCACGTCCGCACCTGGGGCGACGCTGTTGATGAACAATACATCCGGTCCATGTCGGAGTCGGTCCTGCAGGAGGAGGCCTACTACGCCGCGCACCCGCATCTCACCATGCCCGCCTCGACTGACATTCTCCTGATCTCCGGGGGCGGGGAGAACGGCGCTTTCGGCGCGGGGATTCTCAACGGCTGGACGGCCGCGGGGGATCGCCCCGACTTCAAGCTCGTCACCGGCGTCAGCACCGGCGCGCTCATTGCCCCCTTCGCGTTCCTGGGGCCGGAGTATGACCACGTCCTGCGCGAGGTCTACACCGAGACTTCCGCCGACAAGATCCTCGATCCCCGAGGGATCCTCGCCATCCTCACCCATGATTCGCTGGCCGACACCGAACCGCTCGCCCGCCTCATCGACCAGTACATCGACGCCGACTTCCTCGCGAAGGTCGCCGCCGAGCACGCCAGGGGACGCCGACTGCTCATCGCCTCGGTCAACCTCGAAGCCCAGCGTCCGATCATCTGGGATCTGGGCGCCATCGCCACCATCGGCACGCCCGAAGCCGAACAACTCTTCCAGACAGTCATGCTCGCCTCCGCCTCCATCCCCGGCGCGTTTCCACCCCAATACATCGAGGTTGAAGCCGGTGGCAAGCGCTACGACGAGATGCACGTCGACGGCGGCACAATGGCCCAGTCGTTCCTATGGGGCGCGGGATTCTCCGGCTCCGTCGCCCGGCAGACGCTCGGCCGAACCCAGGCCGGCCGCCCCGGAAACATGTACATTATCCGCAACGGTAAGTTCAATCCCGAACGCAAGGAGCTGCGGGCCCTGTTCGTGGACATCGCCGGTCGCGCCGTTTCGACCCTCATCAAGACACAGTCGGTCGGCGACATGTTCCGCCTCAGCGCCGCCGCACAGCGCGAAAACGCGACCTTCAACTACGCCTTCATCCCCGAATCATTCGATCTCGAACTGAAGAAGCCCTTCGACACCAACTACATGCGCGCCCTCTACGAACTCGGCTACGACCAGGCCAGCGAGGGTTATCCCTGGCACCACAAGCCGCCTTACCTCGATGCTCACTGGGCGGATGAGGGACAGTGAACGCCCGCGACAGGCCCCAGATCGGCGCCTTCCTGGTCCATCACGCTTGGGCCTATCATCCTGAGTTCTCGCCGCGCCCGCTCAGGATCGCCCTCGATGACCACCCGCCATCCCGCCATCGGCAATCCCCAAGGCCGCTTCGAGGCCTACCCGCTCCTCGAGTTCAGCTCCTTCCCGGCCCATCGACACCTCTTCTACGAGATCGCCTACTTCGCCCGCGGCGAGGGGGTGCTGGTCTACGACGGGCGACGCATCAAACTAAGTCCTCCCCAGATCCATCTCTGCCCGCCGCGCCGCGTCTGGCACGCCATCGAGTGCCGCCCCGGGCGCAGTATCTGGACTTCCTCCCTGGCCATCTACCCGCGCCTGCTCCGCCGCCCCCCGCGCCCGCGCGGAACCGATCGCGCGGCCGCCGAGAACCATGACCTCCGCTCCATGATGGACAATCTCATCCACTCGGCCGATCCGCTCCTGCCCCTTTCCCCCGCCGGCGCCATGCACGTCGAACGACTCTGGGGAATCCTCTGCGAGGAGCTGCGCCTGACCCTGCCCGGACACCTGCTCCGCTGCCGCTCGTGCGTTGAAGAACTCGTCGTCCTGGCTTTCCGCGAACATCAGGGCATCACCAACCACCCCGTCATCGCCAAGCCCTCCGCCTCCGCGCCCCTGGTCGATGCCGTCGCCAGCCGAGAACCCCACATCGCCAACGCCGTCGCCCTCATGCGAAACCACTTCAGCCGAGTGATCGGCAACGCCGAACTCGCACGACTGCTCGACATCGATGAGAAATACTTCATCCGTCTCTTCAAGCGCGAAGTCGGTTTGACGCCCCAGCGATATTACCTGCGCCTGCGCCTCGAAGCGGCCGCGCATCAGCTGGTCCACTCGCGCCTGACCGTCGCAGAGGTCGCTCACATGTTCGGTTTTGCGAGCCGAAGCCACTTCCAGCACCAGTTCCACCGCGCCTTCCGCTCCAGCCCGGGACTTTACCGCTACTACCACCGTCCCAAGACCTGACCGCGCTCACTAAAACGTACAATTAGGTCACCCATACAGACAATTCGGACGAATCCGCCATCAGCCCGTTCACATTTCCGGCCGCCGTGATTCAATGTCTGTACTGGCGGCGGGCCGATCCACCGGGTCTGACCTGCCCAACGCCCGCCGACCGCACCGGGCGGGGAAATGGAGTGCCGTTCTCATGCTTTCTTTCCGTACCATCCTCAGCGCCGCATCGACGATCCTCATTCTCCACGTCGTCGCCGCGGCCGAACCCATCACCGGCCTGACCTACACCTACGACTTCTCCATCGCCGACCCCGGCACCGGCCAAGTCACCATGTTCCACGAGTTCGAAAGCTCCCAGGATCCGGACCTCACCAAGCTCATCGACGGCGACCCCGGTTCCGAAGAGCTCATCATTGAAGAGGGCGGCATGTCCGTCTTCTCCAACGGAACCTGGGTCGGTGTCCGCAACGAGGGCTTCGGGGGCGCGCCCCAGCCGAAGATCGATTTCAACCTCGGCGGCCTCTACATCGTCGATTCCGTGAACGTCACCTATCTCGTCGAAGACCCCACCTCCATTTATGCCCCCCAGCCCGTCCCCGACGGCATGGGCGGAATCCTCTTCGACGCCCTGACCATCCTCACCAGCACCGACATCGACCTCTTCGATGTGGCCGGCGCCACCAACGACTTCCGTCCCATCTTCGGGCCTGGCGGCGACTTTTTCTCCGGCGTCCGTGAGCGACGCAGCGTCACCGTCAGCTTCGACCACCGCCTGGCACGCAACCTCACTGTGGAAGTCCACACGCCCTTCTCCTTCATCTTCCTGGGTGAAGTCACCATCAACGCCCTGGGGTTGGCAGGCGACATGAACGGCGACGGCGCCCTCGACGCCTTCGATGTCAACCCTTTCGAGATCGCCCTGGCCGACCGCGACGCCTACGCCGCCGCCTTCCCCGACATCGACCCCGACCTGATCGGCGACCTCACCGGTGACGGCGTCCTCGACGCCTTCGACGTCGCCGCGTTCGAGGCCGCACTCGCCGCTTCCGGCGGGGCCGCCACCGTCCCCGAACCGGCGATGCTCATACTCATCCTGGCGGGTGGGCTTGCCGCCCTGCGCCGCCGACGCGCGAATTGACATGACGAACTGATGCCGCCATCCGCCCTGCCCGTCGCAGGGATGCAGACCTACCGGATGCGGCCTGCAACCGTCGCCCGCCACCGTGCGGGCGCAACATGGGAGGTAAGGAAGATGACACGAATTCTCATCGCAGCGGGCACCGGACTCTTCGCCTTCGCGGCCGCGGCCCACGCCGGACCCATCATCACCGGCGTCAGCTATACCTATGACCTGTCGAACCCCGATCCCGGCACCGGCATCTTCACCACCTTCCACGCCGCCGAGACTTCCCAGGATCCCGACCTCACCAAGCTCACCGACGGCGAGCCCGGCTCCGAAGTCGGCGTCGGCGAACCGCCGGCCCTCTTCGCCAACGGAACCTGGGTCGGCGTCCAGAACGGCGGTTTTGGCGGCGCGCCCCAGCCCAAGGTCGATTTCGACCTCGGCGGAACCTACCTCGTCGAGTCCGTCGAAGTCACCTACCTCGTCGAGGATCCATCGTTCATCTACGCCCCCCAGCCCATCCCCGACGGCGCGGGCGGCAACCTCTTCGACGCCATCACCGTCTTCGCCAGCACCGATGGCGCCACCTTCGATCCCGCCGGCTCCAGCAACGACTTTAATCCCATCTTCGGCGAAGGCGGCGACTCCGGCACCGGCGTCCGCGAGAGACGAAGCGTCCTGGTCGACCTCGGCGGCGTCGAGGCCACGCACCTGAGTATCGACGTGCGAACGCCCTTCACCTTCATCTTCCTGGGCGAAGTCACCATCCGCCAGGTGCCCGAACCGGCGAGCCTGGGCCTGATGGGCATCGGCGCCCTGACACTGCTCGCCCGAAGACGCCGCATCGCCTGACCCCCGCAAGCCCCCCCGGAAGCCTCCCCCCGGAACCCCGGGCCGTCGTCGGCAGGATGAATGGAAAAAGAAAGGAATCAGCCATGCGACCCACCCTCAAACATCCCGACGACGGCCCGGCCGCGCCCGGCCTGCGCGCCTTCACCCTCATCGAACTGCTCGTGGTGATCTCCATCATCGCCCTGCTCATCGCGCTGCTGCTGCCCTCCCTGGGCGCTGCCCGCGGCGCGGCGCGCAACATCCAGTGCGCCAACAACCTCCGCCAGCTCGCCATGGGCATGTCCTCTTACGCCTCGGACCACGACGGCCAGTTCCCGCCCAACGGATTCGGTTATCCCGGGGGCATCCCGCCTTACTACACCGCCTACTGGTACGACAATGAGCGCATCGGCGAGTACCTGCCCCGCGACCGCGAAACCGCCCAGACCGTCGCCGGGTACGTCTTCATCTGCCCCCAGGATGAACAGAGCATCCGCGGCTACTCCATGAACTACTGGGCGAGCAGCTACCTCGAGAACCGGGGTAACCTCAAGTACACCTTCAAGGCGGATGTCGAACAGGCCTCTAAAGTCCTCCTCCTGACCGACACCATCTCCGCCTTTGGCACCGCGGCCGGCGGCTTTCAGAGCGCCGCCACCGTCGGCGGACCGTGGAACAACGTCAACTCGGCCGGCGCGCTCTTCGGCGGCGATCCCAACCGCGTCGTTCCCGCCTTCGCCGTTCCGCTCAACCGCTTTGGCCCGGTCAACTGTGAATTGGCCTACTACCGCCACATCGTCGGCGGGCAGGGCTCCCCCAACCAGGCCGTCGGCGCCGTCAACATCGCCTTCGTCGACGGCAGCGTCCGCATGAAGCAGCACACCGACCTCTACAACCCCACGGACGGCAAGACCACCGGCGACACCCTCTGGCTGCCGCAGTCCGGTGACTCCCTCGTTCCGCTTCAGCGCTGACCGCCAGACACGACCAAACCCCGGAGGACCGGTTGTTCACCCAAGGTCATACTCTCGCCGGGTGCCATGCCCTCGCGCAGCGTGGGCATGTGACGTTGCTCATGACCCTGGCACTTACCCTGACCGGGAACACCCCCGTCCGCGCCGACCTTTCAACCCCCATCGCCTCGGGCGCTTTCATCCAGCTAAGCGGCGGTTCCGCCTCCCGCAGCGCCTCCTGGTGGGTCGATGAACTGACCGCCATGCGTGACCTGGCCATGGACACCCTCGTCGTCCAGTACGTGGGCATCAACAACTTCTACTTCTATCCCACCGCCGTCTCGGGCGCATCGCCTTACCCCGTCGATTCGATCGAGCGCATTCTCGGCGCCGCCGACGCCCTGGACATGAGCGTCTACCTCGGCCTGCACCTGGACACCTCCATCAACGCCGGGCAGTTCGACCTGGCCGCCAACCTCGCCCGCGGCCAGGCCACCCTCGCCGAGCTTCACACCCGCTACGGCGCGCACGACTCGCTGGCCGGCTGGTACCTGCCTGAGGAAATGAGCGACTACATCGCCTTCCATCTGCCGCAACTTAGCGACAACATCCTCACCTACCTCGGCCAGATGACCGACCTCGCCCACGAAACCACCAGCCTGCCCACCATGATCTCCCCTTACTTCGGGCAGAACCCCAACGCCCAGGCCTACGCCAACTGGTGGAACACCACCGGCATCCCGCGCACGGGCGTGGACATCCTCGCCCTTCAGGACGGCGTGGGCACCCATCGCACCACCATCGCCCAGTCCCGCGCCGTCTACGAAGCGCTCGCGCCCGTCCTCGCCCAGCATGGCGTGGCATTCTGGGCCAACAATGAATCCTTCAACCAGATCCACGGCTGGCCCGTCGACGATCAGCCCTGGCAGGCCCAGCCCGCGGACGCCGAAACCTTCATCGCCCAGATCGAGGCCTCCGCTCCCTTCGTCGAAAAAGCCATCACCTTCGAGTTCACCTATTACATGAGCCCGCAGCGCGGGGGGCTCGCCGCGGGCCTTTACAGCGATTACCTGGATTACGTCCAGTCCGTCCTTCCGCCGCCCCCCCTTGTGGGCGACCTCAACGGTGACGGCGTGCTGAATGCCTTCGATGTCAGCGCCTTCGAGCTTGCCCTGGCCGACCGCGCCGCCTACGAACTTCTCCACCCCGACCTCGCCCCTGACCTCCTGGGCGATCTCAACGGCGACGGCGTCCTCGACGCCTTCGATCTTGCTCCCTTCGAAGCGCTGCTCGCCTCCATTCCCGTTCCCCAGCCCGCCGCCTTCATCCCCCTGATTCTTGCGGGCTTGTGCTTGCGGGTTCGCCCCCGTGTGCAGGAACTTCAACCGAGAGAGGCATTGGGATGACCGTCAACGCCCGTTCCGCTCTCGCCGTCGTCACCGTGGCGGTCACCGCCTGCGCGGGTGCTGAGGTCATAGACCCCGCGCACCGGCAAGGCCCCATGGTCACCGGCGCGTTCATCCAGCTCAATCAGTCGCTCGCCCGCCACGACCTGCCCTTCTGGCGCGATGAGCTCGCCGCCATGCGACGCATCGGCATCGACACCCTCATCATCCAGTTCACAGGCCACGGCGATCGCTGGTTTTATCCCGCCCCTTCCCTTCCCGACGCCGCGGGCATCAACGACTCCGTCGGCCACATCCTGATCGCCGCGGACGATCACGCCATGCGCGTATTCCTCGGCCTGCACCTCGATCCCGCGTTCTGGTCCGGCGACTTCGACATCGACCAGAGGCTCGAAGTCAACAAGCGCACCCTCGACGAGCTCCACACCCGCTACGGCGCGCACGACTCGCTGGCCGGCTGGTACATTCCCGAAGAAATCAGCGACCACACCGCCTCAGATCCCTCCCTTTCCGAGCGCATGATCCAGTACGTCGCGGCCCTCGCCAGCGCCGCTCATGCGAAGACGGAACTACCCGTCATGCTCTCGCCTTACTTCGGTAAGCGCCCCAATCCCGCCGCCTACGCCGCCTGGTGGGATCGCGCCCTGCCGCGCATGAAAATCGACATCCTCGCCCTCCAGGACGGCGTGGGCACCCACCGCACCACCATCGAAGAATCGCGCCCCGTCTTCGAAGCCCTCGCGCCGGTCATGGCCAAACACAACGTCGCCTTCTGGGCCAACAACGAATCCTTCGACCAGACCCACGGCTGGCCGGTTGACGACCAGCCCTGGCGCGCCCGACCCGTCGATCCGGAAACCTTCCTCCGCCAGGTCGAGTCCACTGCCCCTTTCGTCTCCAGGACCGTCACCTTCGAGTTTCCCCACTACATCAGCCCGCGACTGGGCGGACGGGCCGCCGCCCTCTACGAAGCCTGCCTCGAACGCCACGACGCCCACGCCCCCCCGGCCCCCCTCGCCCCCGCCCGCTGACTCGAAAGGCCCGGCGCCATGCCCAACAATAAACGCATCGCCTTCATCGACGACCGACTCGACAACTTCCACGCGGATGTCTTCCTCCGCAATCTGCGCGGCCCCCTGGCTGGGCGCGGGTTCACCGTCGTGGGCGCTACCGCCCTGCAGCGCGAACCCAGCATCGCCTGGGCGGCCGCCAACAACGTCCCCTGGTTCGACGACATCCCCGCCCTCGCCGCAACCGCCGACTTCTTCCTCATCCTCGCCCCCATGAACGCAGCGGCGCACCTGCCCCTGTGCGAGCGCCTCTTCCCCTTCGCCAGGCCGACCTTTGTTGACAAGACCTTCGCCCCGGACCTCGCCACCGCGAGGCGCATCTTCCATCTCGCGAAACAGCACAACGTCCCCGTCCAGACCAGTTCCGCCCTGCGTTACACCGACGTTCAGCCGGCCGCGCGCGAGCTTAATCCCCCCTTGCGCCACATGGTCGTCTGGGCCGGCGGCGCGACCTTCGAGGAATACGGCGTTCACCCTGTCGAGCTGGTCATCAGCTCCATGGGCCCCCGCGCCACGCACCTCATGACCTTCGGCCCGCCCGATCACCCGCGCCTGGTCCTGCGCTTCGACGCCGGCCGCACCGCCCTGATCGACTTCGTCGCCGGCGTCTACGTCCCCTTCAACACGGCGCTCACCAACGACAAGGGCACGACGTTCATCACCGTCGATGACAACAAACTCTTCCTCGACGCCACCGCCGCCATCCTCGACTTCTTCGAAGCCGGTAAGGCCCTCGTCGATCCGGTCGAAACACTCATCATCCACCGCATCCTCGACGCCGCGAAGCTCGACGCCGCCCGCGGCGCGTTCGTCTCGCTTCGCATCCCGGAACTGGACATCCCGCTCGAAGCGCCCGTGGAGGTCGAAGCGGGCGCGGCGGGGGGGGGCCAGGGAGTAACACCACCATGACCCTTTCACTTGGCATCATCGG
>JBGTFI010000051.1:0-4444 GCA_041747335.1 Phycisphaeraceae bacterium
CGCTGCGCCCGCCACGCCTCGGTGAGCCGTCCCGTGACGGCCGCGTGCAGCACCGCCGCCCGATAGCGCGACAGGTTCCGCTTCACCCGCCCAAGCGCCGCCACACCCGCCGACAGATCGGTGAACAACTCGTCGAGGCGATCGGCGATGCGGGTCTGCTCACCGGATGGCGGAATGGGCAGATGCAGTTGATCCAGGAATCCCGCCGGAACACGCAGCTGACCTGCCGATCCTTTCATGCCAAGCCGTGCGGCGTGGCGGACTCGCTCCTGCGCGAGGAACGCGCCTATCCATCCTGCGTCGATGCCGGGCTTCGGTCGAAAGACATGGAATTCAGTCGACCCGAAGAAGACTGTTCCGATCTCACCGCAAACCACGCCGCCTTTCCCGTTCTCCATGCAGGGCGTGATCTTCGCCATGATCACGTCTCCGGCTTGGAATGGCGTGTAGCCCTTCTTGACTTGCCCATAGGTTCGGGCTTCTGGCCGCTGTACTCCGGCAAACCCCTCGTCCACTGCCGCCATCGGCACGAAGACCACCTCTTGCTCATCGTCAGACGGGCTCAAGTCCAACGGTGGATTGAGCCGCGCCACATCCGTCAGCGCTGCCCACTCCCAACCGGGCGGTAACGCTGATGGTGCAGTCTTGTCGGCGAATCCGGTAGGGTTCATGCCGTCAGTGTCCTGTTCATGTCAGTGATGATGGTTTCAAGCCGGTCGCCGAACAGTTCATAGGCCTTGCCGAGGTTGCCGCGCTGGGCAAACCACCCGTCGTGGAAGTCTTCCATCTCGATGGTGAGACTCGTGGCGATGTGCTCGGCGATCTTGTCGAGCCAGGCCTCCTGCTCCGGCGTGAAGACCGCTCCGGCGGCCGCTTGCTGCTCCCGCCACGCGGCGTAGCGCTGATGGACGACCTCCGCAAAGGGCGTGAGCGGTTCATCGGGGCGCAGCGTGTGGCGGATGAGTGAAACCAGGTCCGTGATGATCTGCCCCCCCGGAACTTTGCCCCGCCCCTGCACCTTGGTGGCTTCGAGCGCCTCGTAGCAACGCCAGAGCTCCTCGGGCGTCGCCGAAACGGGTGGGCGCTGAATCTGCTGGGCCAATGTCTTGAGGTCGCGGAACTTGAGGCGGTCCGGGGTGGCCCGGCCGTAGAAGACCTGGAGGGCGGTCAACTCGTCCTTGTTGTCCTCGATGAACCTGCGGAAGTCCTCGATCTTGGCCTTGGCCTTGTCCAGCGCGGCCTGTGAGTAGCCGAAATCTAGCAACTCATCTTGGCTGACGCGGTCGATGATCTGCTCGTTGTTCTGTTTGATCTGGAGTAGCAGGTCTCGGAGCCTGGGGTCGTAGAAGGGGTTGACGGCCTCCCTGATGAGCGTCTGTTCGGCGGCTTCGAGCTGCTTCTCCGTCAAGTCGGCATTCGGGGGCGCGTCGGGGTGGAGCCGGCGTGCCTTGGCTTCGACGTTGGCTTCGTCGATGGAGGCGACGAGCTGCCCGACGAGCTGGTCGATGGACTTGCCGCCGGCGTGCGCCCGCACATCATCGTGCTGCTTCTCGGACATCTCGGCCGACAGACGGGTGAGCTTGCCCGCCAGGGCGGAGACGGCGTCGGGGTCGGTGCCCCCGGCCTTGATGTAGTCCAGAACCTGCTTGAGCGTCTTGCTTGGCTGGCGATCGAGCGGGCCACGCTCAGCCTTGCACCGCTCGCAGACGCCCACCGCATCCACGATGACGTAACGGGCCTTACCGCGGGCATCGGGCGTAACCCCCTTGATCGCGTCGGCGGGCATGATGCGCACGCCGCGGCCCTTCATCTGCTCGAAGTAGTTGCTGCTCTTGATCGATCGCATGAAGAAGACGATCTCGACCGGCTTGACATCGGTGCCGGTGGCAATCATGTCCACGGTCACGGCGATGCGCGGGTTGAACGAATTGCGAAAGGCCACGAGCACATCCTCGCCGGTCTTGCCCTTGATCTTCTCGTAGCGGGCGACCTCTCGCTCTGTGCCGTCGGCGTTGGTCACCATGTCGGTGACGCGCATGATGCCGGTACGGTATGTGATCTTCTGACAGAAGTCGTTGCCCCTGTCGAACTCCTCGCGGACGATTCGGACGATGTCGTCCGCGTGGGAGTCGTCCTTGGCGAAGATGATGGTCTTGGGAACCTCGCTGCGGCCGGGGAATATCTCCGTGAAGAGCTTGTCCCGGAAGGTCTGGATGACGGTGCGAATCTGGTCTTCGGAGACGACGGCGCGGTCGAGTTCATCGGAACCGTACTCAAGATCCTGATCCAGTTCCTCCTGCCGTTCCTTGCGTGTCTTGCGACTGCGCTTGGTGACGTAGTAGCCGACATCGACCTTGGAACCTTGAGACGTGATTCGGGTCTGAATCTGATAGACGTCATAGGGCACGTTCACGCGGTCGGCCACCGCCTGCTCGTGGGTGTACTCCATGACCAGGTTCTTGTCGAAGAAGCCGATCGTCTGCTTGCTGGGTGTGGCGGTGAGGCCGATGAGGAAAGCGTCGAAGTACCTGAGCACATCCCCCCAAACGCTGTAGATCGAGCGGTGGCACTCGTCCACGATGATCACATCGAAGAACTCGGGCGGTAGTGCGGCGTTGTAGGTGATCGGGACGGGCGGCTTCTTGAACGCGCCGGGGCCTTCGAACGTGGATCGCTGTTCGTCCTCCTCGGCCAGTTCCGCCTGGCCGGTCAGCACCGAATAGACGCGCTGAATGGTGGTGATGACAACCCGGTTGATGGGGTCGAAGCGGTTCTTCTGCGGAAAGGTGATGTTGTAGAGCTTGTCGAAGGTGTGACGCTCCTCGGGCGGTTGGAACTGCTGGAACTCCTTGAGGGTCTGCGTGCCGAGGTTCGTGCGGTCGACGAGGAAGCACACGCGGCGGGCACGGCCGTGCTTGATCAGGCGATAGGCGATGTTGGCGGCGGTGAAAGTCTTGCCCGACCCGGTGGCCATCTGGATGAGCGCCTTGGGCTTGCCGCGGTAGAGCGACTGCTCCAGGTTTCCGATGGCGATGTGTTGCTTGGGCCACAGGCCCGCCTCCGGCACGGCGGGCATCTCGCGTAGCCACCCGCGCAGGGTCTTCTCCTCCTGCACCAGTTCGCGCAGGGTCTCGGGGCGATGAAACCAGAAGACATCGCGGCTGCGGGCGTGCGGCTCCATCCAGTTCGTAAACTGGGTGACCTCGCCGGTGGACTCGTACTGGAACGGCAGCGGGCGACGCCAGGCGGGCAGCGATTCGGGAAGGCCGTCGCTGTAGCTGGCCGACTGACCCTCAACGCCCTTGAGCGTATGGCCGACGGGCTTTGCTTCGACGACGCCGATGGACTTGCCGTCGACGTAGAGAAGGTAGTCCGCAGGACCATGCGCGCCGGGGAACTCGGTGACAGCCAGGCCGGCGCCCGCGCCAAGGTCCAACTCGCGGTAGGACTGCACAACCCAACCGGAGGTGGCCAACCTTACGTCAATGAGCTCTCGTGCTTTTTCCTCAGGCGTCGGCATGGGATCCTCGATCATGCGTTGCGCTTGGCCCATCCCGGTCAAGCCAGCGATCGATCGTGTCTCTGCGAAACCTCCAGTGCCGCCCAACATTGTGGCCGGGAATCTCGCCCTCCTGCGCCAGCTTGTAGACCGTCGACTTCGGCAGCTTCAGGTACGCCGAAAGCTCGTCGATGGACATCACGCTGTCGCTGGCCTTGTCTATCTGCTGACTTTCTGCCGGAGCGACAATTGAGAGAACATGCCACCGGCCACCGCCAAGGAGGAACCCCTATTTGACATTGGCGCGACTCGGATGTCAATTATTAGCATACGCTTCATCGGCCCAGGCAAGTCTACATCGGCACCGCGAATATGCCACTTGGGTGAGACAGGTACGTTCACTCAAATCCCCGGGGAGGTCAGATACCGGTTTGCCTGTGGACATGATCCCAGGCCCGCCGTTGGGCACTCCAATCGGCGATCGACGTGATCGCTCGCACATGCCGCTCCCGGATCGGGTCGCGGCCCTTCAGCGTTCGGGGCAGGTTGAGGATCGCCTCCTGGATGTCCGGGGCGAGGAGGTTGAGGTTCATGATCTGGGTGATGCGGGCGCGGGTGACGTGGCCGAGGCGGGCGAGCTGGGCGTAGTCGGTGACGACGCCGTCGCGGAGGTAGCCGTCGAGCTTGATGGCCAACGCCATCAGGCGGGTGATGCGAGGGATTCGGCCGGGCGGTTCTACTGGCGGGACCGGGGGCACCGGAGGTTGGGTGTGGCGCGATGTCAGCGTCCGCCGGCCGTGGTCTGCGGTGGCGAACTGGAACGGGCGGTCGATGGTCAGGCTCACGCGGCGGCCTCCTCGAGTTGGGGTTCAACAGGGGTGCCGCCTCGGGCATCCGGTGCGTTACCTTCACCTTCCGGGGCGCCGAGGGTGGCGATGCCGGTGG
>JBGTFI010000052.1:0-3284 GCA_041747335.1 Phycisphaeraceae bacterium
TGCCCGCCCGCTGGGCGTGGGTGGCCATGTCCTTGAGCTGCCCCGAAAGCTCCTGCCCGAAACGCCCGGCCGTTTCCGTGAGCGTCTTGATGAACATGCTTTCGAGCGACTTGAGATCCTCCATCGCCCGCTTCAGGTCCGCCTCGGCGAATGCCTGCCCCCGCGCGGCCGCCTCCTCCACCGCCAGCTTTGCCGACTGAATCGCCGCCGCGTAGCCATCCTCCACCCCGCTGACCACCTCCCGCAATACCCGCCGGTCGTCTCCCTGGTTGGCTTGGCGGATCGCCTCGGCCGCCCCGTGCATCACCTGCCTGGCCGCCTCGCCAAGCTCGGCCATCTCCATCTTCCGCTCACGCAAGGCTTTGAGCATCAACTTCCGGATGCGCTCGCGCACCTGCGCCCCCTCATCCACGATGCGCTGGGCCTCGTCCTGAACTTCCGGTCCCGCGTTGGTGTTTTCGGTGTTCTCGGTAGTCATGGCGGACCTTTCCAAAGGACTTACTTCGATGAATTGTATCCCGCGCGGCCGATGCCCTTGCAATAATCCGGAAACTTCATAAGATTATATCGTCTCGATTCGGTCTGGGACCGATGATTGAGACGACCTCCACCCCCACCCGAACCCCCCACCGTGAACGACAACCCCAAACGCAGCGCCGCGATCGTCGGCCTGGCCGCCCTTGCCGCCGTCCTCACCTACTACCTCCTCCCCGCCTCGGTCAACGAACTGGCGCGGCGAAGCGCCGCGATCCTGGTCGTCGCCGCCATCTTCTGGGCCACCGAGGTCATTCCCCTCTTCGCCACCGCCCTGCTGCTGGTGGCGATGTCCATCTTCTTCCTCGCGCACCAGGGTGGCATCGCCGGGGCGCTCCCGACCCGGAGCGACTTTCCCATCGTCCCCGACGGCTCGGGCCGCATCGTCGAGCTGAGCTTCAAAACCTTCCTCGAACCCTTCGCCTCGAGCATCATCATCCTCTTCATGGGCGGGTTCCTCCTCTCGGCGGCGGTCACGAAGACCGGCCTTGACCGTGCGATTGCCCGGAAAGTCCTGCGCCCCTTCACTCGAAGCCCCCTGCTGCTGCTGTTCGGCGTGCTGGGCATCAGCGCTTTCTTCTCGATGTGGATGAGCAACACCGCCACCGCCGCGATGATGCTCGCCATCATCGCTCCCGTGGTGAAGCGACTCGACAACCAGGACCGCTTCCATCGCGCCATCATCCTGGCCGTGCCCTTCGGCGCCAACATCGGCGGCATCGGAACGCCCATCGGCACGCCCCCAAACGCCGTCGGCCTGGCGGCGTTGCGCCTGGCGGGGTATCAGGTCACCTTCGTGGACTGGATGCTCGTGGCCGTGCCGCTGGCGATCCTCATGCTGCTGGTGGCGGGCGTGCTGCTCTATCTTTTCTTCCCTCCCGGACGTGAGATAAGGCTACCGGCCATCGAGGTCGGAGGACCGATGACCCCCCAGGCGCGGCTGTCCCTGGTCATCCTCATCAGCGCCATCGTCCTGTGGCTCACCGGCAACCTGCACGGGATCGACTCGGCCGTGGTCGCGCTCGCCGCCGCCGCGGCGCTGACCGCGTTCGGCATCCTCGGCCGAAAGGATGTCGACTCGATCGACTGGAACATCCTCATCCTCATGTGGGGCGGCCTGTCCCTGGGCGTCGCCATGCAGAAAACCGGGCTGGTCGATCAGGTCACCACGCTACCGATCGCGAACCTGGGCACCTTCGGGCTGGCGCTGCTGATGGTCGGCTTGGCGGTGGTGCTATCGACCTTCATGAGCAACACCGCCGCGGCCAACATCCTCGTCCCCATGGCCATCGGCATGTCGCCGGCCGCCCCCGTTCAACTGGCGATCATCACCACGCTCGGCTGCTCCTTCGCGATGGCCATGCCCATCTCCACGCCCCCCAACGCCATCGCCTTCGCCACCGGCAAGATCCCCGTCACCGCCATGATCCGCTCGGGTGGGCTGATCTCCATCATCGGCATTGTCGTGATGCTCCTGGGGTACCAGCTTGTCATCCCCTCGGTCCTCGCCCTGGGCAGGGTGGACATCGTCCAGCGCCGCATCGCCGTCCTGCTGCCGCAGACCGGCGAGTACAGGCACATGGGCGAGCTCCAGCGACTGGGTTACGAGCTCGCACGTCCCTCACTCCAGCGGGCCGGGATCACCGTCCGCTACTTCGACACCGGCGGCGCGACCACCGGCCTGGCGGCGCTTCATGACGATCAGATCGCACCCTGGCAGGCGGACGTGATCGTCGGCCCCTACAACAGCGAGGCGGCGCTCGCCCTGGCCAGCCACCTCAAGTTCCTCGGCGCGACGACGCCTCTGATCGTCCCCACCGCCAACGCCGACACTCTCACCCAGGATGCCAAAGCGCCCGTTTACCGCCTGGCCCCCCCGATGCAGATGATGGCTCTGACGGCCGCCGACTTCATCAGCGCCTCCCGCGACCGGCTGCAACCGGACGACATCATCATCCTCGCCGAAGACTCCCCCTTCGCCCGTGAAAGCGCCCTGGCCATCACCGGAAGCTGCCTGATGAAAGGCCTGCCCACTCCGCGCACGATTCACTACACCGACATCGCCGCGGCGCTCGAAGCCTTCGTGGAAACCCCGCTCACGCCGCGCTCGCTGCTCATCGTCATCAGCCGCTCATCGGACGACTGTGGCGCGATCCTTGAAGCCTTCGCCCGGGTCTGCCCCATTCTGGGCTTTTCCACCGGTTTCGCCACCCCCGCTGTGACCGAGTTCGCCTCGCGGTTGGCGCTGACGCTCGATGATGACGTTTTCGTCCTCACCCCCTGGGCCGCCGACGACCCCTCCCTCGCCGTTCGCGCCTTCATGGAGCAGTTCCACCTGGTTCATCCCGAGCTCTCGCCGCGCGATCCGCAGTATCACACCGCCCAGGCGTACGCGGCGCTCCAGGTGGCGGGCCAGGCGGTGGAGATCGCCCACCGCGAGCAGATCGCACCCGTGAAGGTGCTCGACTCGATCGTCGCCGCCACGCCGCTGGGCCCGGTGCGCTTCATCCACTTCGGCGGCTACCACCGCCAGAACCCCGCCTCCGCCGTCGTCAAACGACTGGGCACGGATCGGGCACCGACGGTGTTCCCCCCCGAGCGCGTGACGCAGAGCAAGGAAACCAGCGATGTCGTACGACGCTGAGGATGAGGATGGTGCAGCCCCGGGTGGGTGGCTGGGGCAGAGCGAGTCTTCGAGCGCCGCCCCAGTGCCCAGGCCTGCTGGGGCGGCGCAAAGCCTCTGCCCCAGC
>JBGTFI010000053.1:0-4420 GCA_041747335.1 Phycisphaeraceae bacterium
CGGCGTCGGCGTCTCGCCCGGCCGAAGCGTCGCGGTTGCCGTGGGCGTCGTATCCGGCGAACCCGGCAGCTCAAACACCGGACCGGAATCGCCGCGCCCCAGTGCGTCGTCCAGCATGTCGCGCGGCTTATCCAGCCACAGCGTCTCGCTCACCGTCGCCAGCGGGGTCCAGACCGTCAACCAGAAGTCCCGCTCACCGCCGAACGGCATCTTCTCCGCGCCCGCCTTCAGTTGGGGCGCATTCATCAGCACCGCAATCACCAGACCCGCCACAATCACGCCTAAAACGCGGCCAGGCCGCGCACCAATACGCTGTCGGTCGTGCCAGTTCTGCGGTTCATCGACCATGGCGGGGTACCGTGGTGTGCGGGGTGATCACGGGGAGTCACTCTAGCAGGGGTCGGTGCAAGGGTCGGTTTACTGCGCCTGGAGCAGGTTCCCAGGGCCTGTCGCGCGGCTCTATCTTGACCACCCGCCGGGTGCCGGAGCCATAATCGGGACCGCAGTGAAACGCCGCCGTATGGCGCGGCCGGAGCAGAGGGGTCCTCGAATGAAGTACCTGATCTCGTTCCCCGGTGAGGCAATGGTGTTCCCCGAGGAAGATTTTGAGGCGGTGGCCGAAGCAGCGCATGCCGTCATCGAGGAGGCGAAGGCAGCGGGCGTTTACGTCTTCGGCGGTGGGATTGATGAGGACGTGGACCCGGTGCTTGTGGCCGCTGACGGCACCGTCACCGAGGGCACGCATCCCGGCCACAAGGTGCCCAACGGCGGATACACGGTTCTCGAGTTGCCCTCGCGGGAAGCGGCAGTCGAGTGGGCCGCGAAGATCGCCGTGGCCTGCCGCTGTTCGCAAGAGCTTCGGCAGTTCCAGTACGACCCGGCCAGCTGACGACGGCAAGGTTCAGAACTGGAAGTAAATGAACGGGGCCACACCCTCGGGGCTCAGCGCGGCGATAAACAGCAGGCCCACCGCCAGCGTCGCCGCCTGGGCCGCCGGCGCGAAGCGCGAGAACTCGACCTCCACCCGCAACGTCACAATCTTGGGGATGAACTGGGCCAGCACGCTGCCGGCGATCACCGCCAGGATCAGTGGAGTCACCAGCTCCGATGGGTCGCCCCACCGTGTGGCGAGGCCGGTAAGCATCGCCCACGCCGCCCCGAACGTCTCAGCACGGAAGAACACCCACGCCAGGCAAACCACGTGGAACGT
Organism: Phycisphaeraceae bacterium; assembly: GCA_041747335.1. Lineage (GTDB taxonomy): Bacteria > Planctomycetota > Phycisphaerae > Phycisphaerales > Phycisphaeraceae > JBGTFI01. Next base: position 1,211 of record JBGTFI010000053.1, read on the forward strand.
GATCAGCCACTGCACCGGCTTCCCCAGCCACCCCAGGGAAATTCGTGACCGCTCCCGTATCTCCCGCTCGATCACCAGCCCGAAACCGTGAATCGCCCCCCACGCAATGAACGTCCAGGCCGCCCCGTGCCACAGCCCGCCAAGCACCATCGTCAGCACCAGGTTCCGGTAGACGAACGCCTTCGTCCCGCGCCCGCCGCCGAGCGGGATGTAAAGGTAGTCCCTCAGCCAGCGCGATAGTGTCATGTGCCAGCGCCGCCAGAAGTCCTGCAGCGAAAATGCCGAATACGGCGCATCGAAGTTCTGCGGGAACCGCACCCCCAGCAGCAGCGCGCACCCGATGGCAATGTCCGTGTACCCGCTGAAGTCCGCGAAAATCTGGATCGCGTAGGCATAGATCGCGATAAGGATCTCGAACGCGCTGTGCGTCCCCGGCGAAGCGAACACCGGGTCCGAAATCTCGGTCGCCAGGAAGCTCGAAATCACCACCTTCTTGAACAGCCCCGCGAAAATCAGCACGAACGCCGGGGCTGCGTCGATGACTCGCTCCCCGAACGGCGCTCGAATCTGCGGAGCGAACTCAGTCACCCGCACGATCGGCCCCGCCACCAGGTGCGGGAAGAACGACAGGTACAGCGAGAAGTCCAGCATCGACATCGGTTCCGCATCACCGCGGGCGATATCGATCAAATAGCTGATCGCGTGGAAGGTGAAGAACGAAATCGCCACCGGCAGCGTGATCTCCAGCAGCGGCATCGGCAGGTCAATGCCAATTCGGTTCAGCGAATTCACCATCTCCGTCGAAAAGAAGCCGTAGTACTTGAACCACCCGAGCGTGCTCAGGTTCGCGGCCACCCCGAACCCGAGGAACCACCGCCCAAAGCGCGTGAGCTTGCCGTCCTCGCCCTTCATCCGCGCCAGGTCGTATCCCACGGCCCAGTTGATCGCCGTCGAACCCACCAGCAGCAACACGAACTTCGGTTCCCAAAACCCGTAGAAGAACCAGCTCGCCGCCACAAGGAACAGCCGCCACCCGAGGTGCCACGGGCGGATCAGCCACGCCACCGCGAACACGGCAACAAAGAAGATGGCGAAGTCGACGGTAGGGAAGAGCATGACACGGTTGCGGGACGGGGCGGCCCCGGATTCCCTGCGCCCAATTGTCCGGTGCTCGGCCCCAGCGGGCGAGTTTCCCGGCCCGCGTGAATCGCCTCACACAGGCGCCGTTGCGGTTGTGGCAAAGGCAAGAATACCTTTGAATCGAACATAGCAGGAGAGGCATGGACGTGTGTGGTTGGTGGATTGAACTGGTGCGAGCGCCTCGCCTCACCCTCCTCTACCCCGGATTGCGGGTCCCAGTATGACCCGTAAACGCCCACCACCCCGCCGCCGCAACCGCCGCTTCCACCTCGCGACCTTCGGCGCCGTGCTCAGCGCAGCGTTCATCGCCCTCGTTGTCGGCCTCACCACCGCCTGGACCCCCGCCCACGATACCTTCGCCTCCAGCGATCTGACCCCATCAGCCACTCCCACTCCGACCGCCACACCGGTAACGCCGGCCCTCGGGCCTTCCCAGCCACAGACCGCACTCCGTGTCCTGGCTCTCGCCTTCGATGGCACCCCAGAACCCGCCCCCGAACCACCACCACCACCTCCTCCCGGGCCCACCCTGCCCGGATCCCCCGAGGGCCTCCGCCTCTGGAGCCATGGCGATTCCACCAGCCTGTACATGACCACCGCCCTCTACCAGATCTGGCGCACGCAGGGCGGCACCCCCGTCGCTCCGGCCGACTACAAGATCTCCAGTGGCCTTTCCACGCCCCACTTCTTCGATTGGCCCACCTTCGTGTCCGCCGAAATGGCCCGCTACAACCCGGATGTCGCGGTCATCATGGTCGGCGGCAACGACATCCTCCAGATGGGCACCCGCGAACTCTACGCAGGGCGCGTCGGCCGCATGATGGACCTCCTCCACGGCGAAAGCCGCGTCGTCGTCTGGCTCGGCCAGCCCAACTTCGGCCCCGGGCGCGATGCCCTCGCCGCCACCGTCCCCGTCCTCAACGACATCCAGCGCGAAGAAGCGGCCAAGCGCCCATGGGTCATCTACGTCGATACCTTCGCCCTCACCTCGTGGTCCGATGGCACGTTCGCCTGGGAGCAAACCGACGTGTTCGGCAACCTCGTCAAAATCCGCCACGACGATGGCGTCCACTTCACCGCCGCCGGCGGCCGCCACCTCGCCGTAGGCGTGATGGGGGCGCTGTTCGGGCCGCGGTAGCCGGCCAAACGTCGCTCCCGCGGCCCTCCTTCGTTACGATAACAAGTCCATGTCGATGAACCCCTCCGTCTCGCCCGGCACCCGTGTCCTCGAGGACACAGACTCCGCGATCGAGCCGCCGTACCACCTGATACTGCTCGATGACAACGAGCACACGTACAACTACGTGATCCAGATGGTGGGCGCGATCTTCGGCTATGGCAGAGAGAAGGCGTTTGCCATCGCCTGCGTGGTGGATAGCCAGGGTCAGGCCATCCTCATGACCGCCAGCCACGACCAGGTGCAGCTCAAGCAGGAAGCCGTCCACGCCTTTGGCGCCGACCCCCTTATGCCCGAATGCAAGGGCAGCATGACCGCGATCATCGAACCCGCCGCGTAGTTCGCCGCTCAGAGAACGCATGAACCCCTGCCGAGAAGGGGTACAATCCCGCCATGGACTTCCGCTTCTCTCCCGAGACCGTCGCCTGGCGCGATCAGCTTCGCGCGTTCCTCAAGGACGAGATCCCTCCGGGCTTCGAAGGCGACGACGACTTCTTCGATAACGAGGAGCAGATGGCGTTCGCTCGCCAGTTCACGAAGAAGCTCGGCGCCAAGCGCTGGTTCGCCCCCGCCTGGCCAGAACAGTACGGCGGCGGCGGCAAGACGCAGATCGAGCAGATGATCCTCAACGAAGAACTCGCCTACCACCGCGCACCCGCCGGCGGCCGCTTGTTCACGATTGGCATTACCGGCCCCACCATGCTCGTCCACGGCAGCGAAGAGCAGAAGTCCCGCTACCTCCCCCAGATGGCCTCCGGCGAAACCTGGTACTGCCAGGGCTTCAGCGAACCCGGCTCCGGCTCGGACCTCGCCAGCATGGAAACAAAGGCCATCCGCGATGGCGACGATTTCGTCGTCAATGGCCAGAAGATCTGGACGTCCAACGGCCACGT
>JBGTFI010000054.1:0-1973 GCA_041747335.1 Phycisphaeraceae bacterium
CTGTTCGAATACATCGACGTGTTCTACAATCGTCAGCGCCTGCACTCGGCGCTCGGATACGAGAGTCCCGCGGCCTACGAACAGAGGCACCAGGCCGCCTCATAATCGAACCCCCGCGCCCGTCCAAACGGGGGAAGCTCATTGTTCTCTTGCCGCGCGGTGGCTCAAGAACAGAACTTTGGACCCTGTATATGAGCCCTTGGCAATCTTGAGGCATGGCGAGTTCTATAAAGGGGCGATGATGCAAATGGCGAATTGCCTTGGCTTAGCGGTATTGTGTTCTGCTGCATTGCTTGCACTTCATACCCCCCTTTTCTATGTCATTGCCATGGGACTCGCATTTGGTGCATTTGGTGCGGAGATCGTTCGATCCACATGGATCGACCCTCCCAGCACGCCATAAACGCCCCGCGCGGTATCATCCCATCCCCCTCACCCCCCCATCCCACCCGCCGTAACAACGACGCCTACGGCGCGCTTCTCAGCGGCCTATCCCCCGCCCAACTTCTCACGCGCCTTCATCCACAGCCTCCGGCCGGTGACGATACCACGTGAAATAAAGCACCACCCCCGCCCCCACGGCCAACATCGCGCACAACCCCGCCTGGCGATGCCAGTGACCCACCAGGTACATCGGCGCCAGGTACAGCCCGGTCAGCCCGATCACCGCCACCACCGTGTTGAAGATCGCGCGGCCGGGAGGTTCGACGGACGCCGTCACTTCCGCACCGCTTACGTTCGCCTGCCGCACCGGCCCCCAGAAACCCCAGGGACGCACGTTGCGATAAAAATCCGCCAGCACATCGGCGCGGGTCGGTTCGGTCAGCAGCGACACCGCGACCGTTGCCACGAGAGAACCGATGCAGATCGCGGGAAAGGTCACGTAAATCGGCAGGTCCGGGCGGAACAGCGCCGCCAGCGAGAGAACTAACCCCCCGCCGACGCCCGCGGAGAAGCCCCAGCCATTCAGCCGCCACCAGTGCCAGCGCAGCACGTTGGGCACGATGACCGCCGCCACCAGCGCCATCATGACCCAGTTCCAGATCTGCGCGATCGAGCCGGCCCGCCAGCCGATGGCGATCCCCGCCAGGACGATCCCCACCGTGGAGAAGTAGCTCACTCGAATCAGCCGCCGCTCATCGGCGTTGGGATCGATGAGCGGCTGCCACAGGTCGCGCACGATGAAGGCCGCACCGGCGTTGACAGTCGAGCTGAAGGTGGACATGAACGCGGCGAGCAGCCCCGCGACGATCAGCCCGCGCACGCCCGTGGGCAGGTGGGTCTTGAGCACCGCGGGCATCACCCGCTCCGGATCCGTCTCGTTCACCAGGCCGGTCGTCGCCAGCAGGGCGATGGCCATCACCATCGCCCAGCGGACGACCAGGAAGAACGGCCAGGCGGCCGCGACCTTGCTCGCATCGCGCACGGAACGGGCGGCCAGGAAACGCTGGAAATCGTACTGCTGCGAAGGCCCGCCCGCGTTCATCAGCAGCCCCTTGGCGATCCAGGCGATCGTCAGCAGCCCGAACATCTCGTACTCCGCGCCCTGCCCGGCCTCACCCAGCCGCTCCATGCGCCACACCGGCATCAGGCTGGTGAAATCCTCCGGGGTGGAACTCGCAATCAGCTCCGGCGACAGCCGCGCATATGCCATCGCCGCGATGAAGATTGCTCCGGCCGTCAGGATCACCGTCTGCACCACATCCGTCACCACCACGCTGAAAAGCCCGCCCGCCACGACGTAGAAGGTCGTCACGGTGAAGACGGCGATCGCCAGGATGTGTTGGTGGTGCTCGATGATGAAGTCTCCCAAGACATCGGGGAGAAACGCGGCGACGCCGCCCAGCGGCAGGTACACCGAGGCGAACTTGCCGATGCCCTGGAAGGCGTAACCGATCATCGCGGCGGTGAAGAGCACGGCCATGAGCGCCGTGGCATACCGCGCGCAGCGCCCCCCCGCGTCGTCGCCGAAG